>JAZQXI010000108.1:0-27646 GCA_045632805.1 Eubacteriales bacterium
GTTTCCATTTTAGTAACAAAGATAACCGCCATACGCTTATGGCATTGAGAACACATAACCATGTGGATATCGTTATTCCGAACAAGGTCGGATCCTTTCTTTCAGGTTTTTGAAAAGCCTACCGAATCGGCAGGCTTTTCGGTTTTGATCGATCAGCTCGGCAGGATATTGCCGATATTCAAAAATCCGAGAACATCCAAAGCACCGGAGTCTCCAAAGAAGCGAACGAGCACGGTGTCAAGATAAAGCGGATCCGCTCCGAGGAATGTCTTGACAATGGACGATAGCACCAACAAAACGATGACCGCCGTCAATGCACCCCAAACGCCGCCCAGCACACGGTTTGCCACTCCAAGGAATACCAAGCGGTCTGCAAGCTTGGTCAAGAACCATGCCAGAAGGCTCAGCGCGATCAGCGAGAGAACAAAGACCGCGATATAGCCGAGCAAACCGGAGATCGCGTTTGCCACGGGATCTGCGATTGCATGCGATACGGTATCGACAAATTCCTCACCCGAATGGGTATTGACCGCGTCCTGCACCGTTGCGCGCAGATCCTCGGTCATAGCAAAGGGCGGCACTTGCGCCAAAAGCTCCTCGGCATCAATCCCCTCGGATACGCTACCGTAGGTGCCGTTGATCCACTCATGTACGGGCGTATAAACCATGTTGCCGACAAAGGCATCCTTGAAAAACAGCCCCATATAGCTTCCCAAAAAATAAGCGATTACAATCGCCAAAATAAATTTGGCGGAACGGATCAAGCTCTTAATAAAGCCGCGCACACATCCCATAACAATGAAAAATGCCGCGATCAGCAAAAATGCAACGTCAAAAATCCAAGCAAATGTCATGATAAAACTCCTTTACTGATGATGTTATTTGGGAAAGGAAAGATAGACCGCCTTTTGCGGTGAACAGCACAGCACCTCATCCTCGGCAACCGCAAGAAGCGCACGGTCTGCTGTTTGGCATGGCAGGAAGCTCGTATTTCCGCTATCAAGCTCGATGCGAAGAATCCCCTCCTCCGTCATACCGTACAAAACGTTACCGATTCGGTCGATCTGCTCCGTTTCCGTTGAAACAGATTCATTATACACTATTTTCCCGTTTTTGTCAAATACAATTACAATATTTTTTGCCGAAACCATGTTTTTTTTCAAAACCACCGCGGCACCGTCACGTCCGAGCGAAAAACGCGCGGGATGCTTTCCTTCAAAGGAATAGCTACTCGTCGTTTTCCCCTCCCGATCGACAAAGGAAATACCGTCGCGGCAAAGGAGCGCAACCTGTCCGCTGTCGGTAAACGCGCAGGAAAGTCCGACAGAGCTTCCAAGCTCCGCATTCGCAAGTGCCTCTCCCTCTCCGGGAATTGCCAGCATCAAGCTCGTTGAAAGCAAGCCGTCGGAAGGTGTCGCCGTTAAAATCGCGACCGTTTTTCCTGCCGAATCAATGGCAACGTCGGTGACGTATCCGCTCTTATGATAGCGGTTCATGAGTTGAAACCGACTGTTGTAAAGAGAAACGGTAGAGGTAGACTTTTCGGAAGAGGAGATCAACGCGTACATCCCCGAATCCGAAACCGCCGCTCCGCTGATCGGATAGTCGGTGCTTCCCGTATGGAGCTGCAAATTCGAATTATAGAGCGAATACTGCTTGCCCCCCATCTCGTAGACCAACAGATATTTCCCGGCTCCAACCGCTACGGGATGCTGATATTGCACCGTGGCGGAAAGAAGCTGTCTGCCCGTGGCGGAAAAAACCGTGACCGAGGTATTTCCCGCAACGGCAAGCCCGCCGCGGTAAAGCACAAAATCCTGCTCCTCGTCGGTAGCATACGTAAGAGAATCCCCCTCAAAAATATCTACACGCTCGGCGGACGCATTGAGATCCTGGAAAAAGTAATAGAAATTTTGGTAGGTGACCATCTCGGTGTTTGCAAAAAACGCGAGCACAATAAATGCAAACAGCGAAAGAAAGAGGACGACCTGCACGATTCCGAGCCGTGCCGAAATCGTTTCATAATATTCGTTTCGTTCCCCTGTTGCACCACTTTTGCGATGCAAACCCTTCATCTGTCTCACAGGCATCCTCCTTTCTTTACAAGTTACGGTTTAAAAAACTCTTCGGCGTAAACCACACGGTCCAGATACAAGCCATGCGCGGGCATGGTCATCCCCGCTTGCGCGCGATCACCTGACGCGGTGATACGCACGATATCCTCGGGAGAGAGCTTACCAAGACCGACATCGAGCAGCGTTCCCGCAAGAATACGAACCATATTATACAGAAATCCGTCGGCGGCGACACGATAAAGAATCACGTCGCCATCCCGCTCCACCGTGAAGCGAGTAACGGTACGCACCGTAGTTGCAACCGTTGACCCCTGTGCCATGTAAGCGGCAAAATCCTGCTTTCCCACAAGCATCGCGGCAGCTTTTTGCATCCGTTGCAAGCCCTCATCGTCGATTTTGCGCGGAATATGTGCGGCTCTCCCCTCCTCAAAGGGGTTGCGCACGGGGGAATTGTAAATGCGGTAGACGTATTCCTTTTCTACCACGTCATATCGCGGATGAAAATCAGACGGTACCCATGCGGCGTCAAATACCGCAATATCCTCGGGCAGATGTGCCGACATGGCAAGCGGTAGCTTTTCGGTCGGGATTGCCGTGGTCAATTCCTCGGTCCCCTTTTTTGCCACCGTCGCGCAAAAGGCATTGGCATGAACACCGCTGTCCGTGCGGCTGCATCCGACGATATCACAGTCAAAGCCGAAGAGTGTTTTTGCCGCTCCGTTCAACTGTTGTTGGATGCTCGGTGCATTGGGTTGGACCTGATAGCCGCAATAGGCGGCTCCGTTATAACGAATTTTAATTAACAGCTTCATATCATTTCATTACATAACCCCAAGAGATCTGATTGAGCAGGATCAAAGCAACGCCAAACGCAACGATCGCAAGAAGTGCGATGACATCGGACGTGCGGCATTTGAGAACGTGCAGGCGTGTTCTGCCCTCTCCACCGTGGTAGCAACGGCATTCCATCGCGTTGGCAAGCTCCAATGCGCGGTTAATGGCAGAGACAAACAGCGGAATCAGGATCGGAATCAACGCCTTGGCACGCTTGATCAAGCTTCCATCCGTAAAGTTGGCACCTCTTGCTCTTTGCGCGTTCATGATCTTCTCGGTCTCCTCACTTAAAGTAGGAATAAAGCGCAATGTGATGGACATCATCATCGCAAAGATGTGTACGGGTACATGTAGTTTTTTCAAAGGCGAAAGCAAGGACTCCAAAGCATCGGTCAGATCCATGGGCGTGGTGGTATAGGTCAAAAACAGTCCCGTGCCCGTGACCAGCGCGAAAATACGCAGAAACATGAATACCGCGTTCCAAATACCTTCGGCATAAATGCGGATCACGCCAAACTCCAAGAGGAGCTGTTCACCTCGACTCCAAAAAATATTAATGACAAAGGTAAAACCGATGATAAAGAGCAAAGGACGCACCGAACGCAGAATGATGCGCACGGGAATTCGGCTGATCAGAATCAAGCAAAGGATGGATGCCGTAAGGATCGCAAAACTGATCAGACTTTTGCAAAGGAAGGTACAAACGATATAAAGCACCGTCATCAGTACCTTAAAGCGCGGATCCATGCGGTGCAGGAAGGAGTCGGCAGGATAATACTGCCCGAAGGTGACCGATTTCATCGCGTTCCCTCCTCTCCAAACAAAGCGCCAAGTGCCTCCACCGCATCATCCACGGTATAAATCCCCTCCGGGATCGGCATGCCGCTCTCACGAAGAAGCGTACACAGCCGCGTGATCTGCGGAATATCAAGCCCCGTTTTGGCAAGCTCCTCGACATGCGCAAAAACGTCTGCACGTGCGCCATGGCGCAATATACGTGCATTGGACATGACGATGACGTCATCCGAATATTTTGCCATGTCCTCCATACTGTGGCTGACAATGAGCACCGTAGAGCCTGTTTTGCGCTGATATTCGCGGATACCGTTGAAGATGTGGCTTCTTCCCAAGGGATCAAGCCCTGCGGCGGGTTCGTCCAGCACCAAGACCTCGGGGCGCATCGCGATCACACCTGCGAGAGCCACGCGGCGCTTTTGTCCCCCCGAGAGGTCAAACGGAGATTTTTCCAGTAATTCCTCGGGAATATCGGTAAATCTTGCCGCTTCCAAAACACGCTCACTGATTTCCTCCTCAGAAAGTCCCATATTGGTAGGTCCGTAGGCAATATCACGCCGTACCGTTTCCTCAAACAACTGATATTCGGGATATTGCATGACAAGACCGACACGGAAGCAAAGCTTGCGTTTTCTGTCTTTCAGCTCTGCCGCAATCGCTTTTTTCGCCTTTCTCGCGGAAAGAGAGGCGTATTCGGGAAGTTTTTTCCATTCCGTGAAAACGTCCTCGACCTCGGCGTTGATATCAAAGCCATCCAACAGCACTCGCCCCGACGCGGGCTTGGCAAGACCGTTGAGAAGCTGCATCATGGTGGATTTTCCCGAGCCTGTATGCCCGATGATTCCCGTGATGCATCCGCCGCGGATAGCGACACTGATGTCGTCCAGCGCTTTTTGCTCAAACGGTGTGCCTTCGCTATACAGATAGCTGACATGATCTAAAACAATCTTATCCATTGGTTTCCTCTTTTGTCTTTGACAGTTTGCTCCACGCCGTCTCTAACAGCTTGGCGCAGGATTCGGGAGTTGCGACCGTGTCGCCCTCCAAAGAAATTCCCATAAGGCGCAGGCGGTGGATCAGCTCGGTGCATTGCGGCACCTCAAGTCCGACATTCTGAAGCTCCTCGCGACGCGCAAAGACCTCGTCCGGCGTTCCGTCCATTAACAGCTCTCCATCGTTGATCACGATGATACGGTCCGCTTCCGCCGCCTCATTCATATAGTGCGTGATATTGAGCACGGTCATTCCGTATTCGCGGTTGAGCATGCGGATGGTGTCCAGCACCTCACGTCTGCCTCCCGGATCGAGCATGGCGGTGGATTCGTCAAAAATGACGCATTTGGGCATCATAGCAAGCACACCCGCAATGGCGACACGCTGTTTCTGTCCTCCGGAGAGGCGATGCGGCTCGTGATGCGCATAAGCGGTCATCTCCACGGTGCGAAGCGCGTCATCCACGCGACGGCGCAATTCGGTCATTTCAATCCCCAGATTTTCGGGGCCGAACGCTACGTCCTGCTCGACGATGGTCGCAACCAATTGGTTGTCGGGATTTTGAAACACCATCCCAACGTTTTTGCGCAAATTCAAAACCTCTTCGTCTCGCAGATCCTTACGTGTCAGCTCCAAACCGTCCACGATCAAAGATCCCGACGTGGGCTCAAGGATCAGATTCAAAAGCTTGGCAAAGGTGGATTTTCCGCTTCCGTTATGCCCCAGCACCGCGACGTATTCTCCCTCTTTGATCTCAACCGAGAAGTTATTGAGCGCCGGCTGTTCCTCGCGCCCGTTTCCGTCGCTGTAGGCAAAGCAAAGATCCTTTGCTTGAATATATACGTTTGACAAAGTATTCAATCCTTTCACTGTTCGATAAACCAGCGTGAGCTGGCACCGCATGGGAGAAACGCGCCCGTTTGCGAAACGCGGAGTCCTAGCTCGCCCGACTCGATCACGCCGCCAAAGCGCGATTTGACCTTAAGCGCCAAAAGATAACTCATTGTCAAGGGCGAAAGTCCCGTGGTATAGGAGTTCACGAGGAAAAAGAGCGGCTTGTCGGAAAGTAGGCGCGATGCAAGTGTGATCAACTCATCAATGCTGTCCTCCAGCTTCCAAACCTCGCCCCCGGGACCACGTCCATAAGAAGGTGGGTCCATAATGATCCCCTCGTAGGTGTTTCCCCGACGGATCTCACGCTCCACAAACTTTTTGCAATCGTCCACGATGTAGCGGATGGGAGCTTCGGAAAGTCCGGAAAGCACGGCATTCTCCTTTGCTTGCGCGACGATTCCCTTGGAAGCGTCCACGTGCACCACGGATGCACCCGCCTTTGCCGCCGCAACGGTAGCCCCTCCCGTATACGCAAAGAGGTTGAGTACCTTGACGGGACGGTTGGCGTTTTTGATCAGCCCCGAAAACCAATCCCAGTTTGCAGCCTGCTCGGGGAAAAGCCCCGTATGCTTAAAGCCCATCGGGCGCAGGACAAAACCGAGATCGCCGTATTTGATATTCCATGACTGCGGAAGCTTATTCTTGACCCATGCACCGCCGCCCGAAGAGGATCTGCGATAAATACCGTCGGCACGCTTCCATGCGGGATGCGCCGCCGCGTTCTTCCAGATGATCTGCGGGTCGGGGCGAATGAGGATATAATCTCCCCAACGCTCAAGTCTCTCTCCGTCCGAGGTATCCAAAAGCTCATAATCCTTCCAATTTTCCGAAAACCACATAGCTTGACCGTTCCTTTACCGTTTTTGTCGTTGTTATTTGTTGTAATAGCCCGCAAGCTTGGATGCGCCACTGTGCGCATGGCAAATCGCAATGGCAAGCGCGTCCGCCGTGTCATCGGGCTTGGGGGGCGCTTTGAGTCCCAAAAGCATGGTGACCATGGTGATGACCTGCTTTTTTTCGGCTCTTCCGTACCCCACCACCGCCTGCTTGACCTGCAGGGGCGTATACTCAAAGATCGGAATTCCCGCTTGCTCGGCAGAAAGTAAAATCACGCCTCTTGCCTCGGCTACGCGGATACCCGTGGTGATGTTGGTATTAAAAAACAGCTCCTCCACCGCCACGGCATTGGGATGATAGGTCTCGATCAATTCCCTCATTCCGTCATAAATGGATTTCAGACGTTCCTCCGTTCGCGTGCCTGCGGGCGTCTGGAGCGATCCGTACGCTACCGTGCGAAAGCGTGTATTCCGATATTCGATAACGCCCCAACCGACAATCGCCAATCCGGGGTCGATTCCAAGAATGATCACTCTGTTTTTCCTCTTTCGTCATAATTATCCAACATAATTATACCACTCTTTTTTCCATAAGTCAAATATAATATTTGAATTTTTGTGAATTTCGGTTTAAAAATACAGAAATTCGGTTTACAGGATCGCTTTTTTATGTTATAATAATAAATAATATTGATTTGTAGGAGGTTTTTTCCATGCCGATTATTCCCTTGCGCGTGGGAGACCGCGTTCAATTAAAAAAAGAGCACCCCTGCGGCGGAAGAATCTTTGCGATCTTACGTGTGGGGAGCGAGGTGCGCGTCAAGTGCGAAACCTGTGCAAGAGACATGACGATGGACCGCATCAAGCTGGAAAAAGCAATCAAACAGCATTTTCCCGCAACTTCCTCCGATCAAGAAAGGAACACCGAAAACGCATGAAGCTTCAAAAATTAAAAAACGCGAAGGATGCTCTCCTTGGCTCAAAGCCTGTGCGCTTCATCGCCGAAAAAACGGCACCCGTACGCGCGGAATACCGCTTTTTGAAGTGGTGCATGCTGATCCCTGCGGCGATCGTATTTTTGATCTATCTTGTTCGAGGACTGCATCCCATTGCCGACGGCTGTGTCCTGGTGCTGGATCTCAATGGGCAATATGTATGGTTCTTTGAGGCACTTCGTAACTTTGTGCGCGGTGATGCCGAGCTTCTTTACTCCTTTTCCCGCGCGTTGGGCGGTGAATTTCTCGGAATCTACGCCTACTATCTTGCAAGCCCGCTTTCCTATCTGGTATGCCTGTTTCCCACAGACCGGATGCTTGAGGCATTGCTTTGCCTCTTCCTTTTAAAAACGGCGATCTGCGGCGGAACCTTTGGCTACTATATGCACAAGACGATGCCGAGCAAAAATCACCTTGCAATCGTTCTGTTCTCCTGTTGCTATGCCCTTTCGTCCTATGCATTGGTGCAACAGCACAACACCATGTGGATCGATGCCGTAATGTGGCTCCCGCTCATCACACTTGGCATTGAGTCGGTTATTAAATACGGAAAATTCAAGCTCTACACCATATCCATGGCAGTTGCCGTTTTCAGCAATTACTATATCGGATACATGCTCTGCTTCTGGTGCTTGATCTACTTCTTCCTCTATTACGTTTCGCATCCCAAGGAAGTGCGCAACCCCACGGGTGAGCGCGTGCATTTTCTGCGTTCGCTTTTGCGCATGGCGTTCTATTCGCTCATCGCGCTCGGTATCGCTGCCGTGATCCTTTTGGCGGCATTTTACTCCCTTAACTTTGGAAAAACCACCTTCTCGACACCCGATTGGGAGTTTGCAACAAAATTTGACCTCTTGGATCTCTTCTTCAAGCTTCTGCCCGGCTCCTATGACACGGTGCGCCCCGAAGGACTTCCCTTCGTCTATTGCGGACTGCTTTCGCTTTTGCTCCTGCCTTCCTATTTCCTTTGCAAAAAGTATCCGACGAGGCAAAAGCTCGGTTCGTTGATTTTGCTTTTCATCCTCTTCCTTTCCATGTCTATCAACGTAGTGGATTTGGTCTGGCACGGCTTCCAGACGCCGAACTGGCTCAATTACCGATACAGCTTTATGTTCAGCTTTTATCTGTGCGTGATCGCTTGCCGCGCGTTTGAGGATTTTGAAGGGCTCTCGCTCAAGGTGCTACTGGGGACGGGCGGTGCTGTTGCTCTTCTGTGCGTGATCCTTCAACGGCATCTTGACGGTGGCGAATATACGAAATACGCTGACTTTACGAGTATCTATTTTTCGCTCTTTCTCATCTTTGGATATCTGGCGATCCTCTCCTTTTGGAAGCGTACCGACCGCAAGCTCTTGGCGCGCAACGGCTTTGTGATCCTGCTTGCCTCCGAGCTTTTTATCAGCGGTCTGCTTAACATCATCCTCTTGGACGTGGATGTAGGATATTCCCGTTACAGCCGATACAACAACTTTTTGGATGCAACACGCCCTATTGTCGAGCGCGTACAGGAGAGTGATTCCTCCTTTTATCGCATGGAAAAGACCGTATTCCGAAAGACCAATGACAACATGGCGCTCAACATCCGAGGACTCTCCGGCTCTACCTCCACGCTCAACAAGGAAACGGTTACCATTCTCAACAAGCTGGGCTATGCCTCCAAATCACACTGGTCAAAATATCTCGGCGGTACGCCTGTAAGTGACTCCTTGCTTGGACTGAAATATATCGTTTCGGACAACGAGATCTACGAAAATTATTACAGCGTTTACATGACCGACGAGGAAAACGGTCTGGTTGCTTACAAGAATCCAAATGCCCTCTCTATCGCGTACGGTGTCAGCGATGACGTATTGGAGTTCCCCTTGGGCTTTTTGCCGCTCGAAGAAGCTCTCCCGACAGAGGACGAAACCGAAACGGAGAGTAAGGATGAAACAGAAAGCACCAACGGTGATGAAGAGCGACGCCCCGGCGCTGTAACACTTGCAGTGGATGCCTTGAAGGACCTTATCAACGAGTATCTCGGCATTGAGGAAAATGACGGCGTTGTCTATGAGGATGCTTACAACAGCCCGTTTGAACGCATGAACGCCATGGTTACGGCGATGCTTGGAGAAAGTGAGACGGTGCGCATATTTGTTCCCATCTCCGACTATACCGAGGAAACCAAGGGCTTGCTCAAAGGCTATTATGCCGGAGATGAGCATGGATTTACCAACTCCAATCCCGATGATCACGGTTCGTTGACCTACACGGCACGCATGCCCGTGGACGGCGAGCTATTCTTCTACATGCCCACCAACTATCCTCGCGAAGTCGATTTAACATTGACTGCCAACACCGCAAAGCCCACCGATTGGGGAACGTTTCACGGAAATGAGAGTGATTGTGTGATTTCGTTGGGGCAACGCAAGGCAAATGACGTATTGAAGCTGGAAATGACTCTGATCGAGGATGACCTCTATATTCTTTCCAACGAGGATTGCTTTTACTATATTGATTGGCAAGTATTCGATGACGCCTTCTCACGGCTGAAATCCGATCAGCTTCAATTGACGGATTATTCCGAAAGTTCCTTCAGTGGCACACTCAAAGCCTCGCGTGAAAATGAGCTGGTCATGACTACGATCCCCTACGACAACGGCTGGCAGATTTATGTAGACGGCACTCGCGTCGAGCCGGAAAAAGCATTCGGTGCTTTCCTTTCATTCCACGTTGGGGGAAATGCGGGAGACACACACACGGTAGAATTGGTTTACCGTCCGCATACGATCGCCGTGGGACTGACAATTTCTGGGATCTCCCTTTTGGTTTTGATCCTTCTCTTGATCATCGACCGTTTTCACAAGCTCGGTTGCCGACCAAAAAAGGCACCCGATATTCCCCATCCAAGCATTTCCATCACCACCGAACAGCAGACCTTTGAGGATATGCCGAGCGACATCACGCTTTCGGAAAATGCTCCCCCGCGTTATCTGCGCATTCGATTCCCAAGTCAGAAAGACAGAAAGGACGATTGATTATGTTTCATTATATCAGCGGCAAGCTCGCCTTGCTCGAACCCAATCTTGCCGTATTGGATGTCCACGGCGTGGGCTACAAGCTCACCGTCAGCGGTACGACCTATGAGGCAATGCCTCCAAACCGCTCGGTCAAGGAGCCTCCTACTGTCAAGCTCTACACGCATCTTGCGGTTCGCGAGGATGACATTGAGCTGTTCGGCTTTGCAACCGAAACCGAGCTTGCGACCTTCCGACTTCTGATCACGGTGTCAGGGGTCGGCCCGAAAGCGGCAATGTCGATTTTAAGTCTCCTTACTCCCGAAAAATTCGCGCTTGCCGTTTGCACCGACGATAAAAAGACCATCGCCAAAGCCAACGGCATCGGTCCTAAAACCGCCGCGCGCGTCATTCTGGAGCTGAAGGACAAGCTCATGAAGGAAAATATCGACACGGGGGCGGCTTCCCTGCCCATTTCCGCACCCACTGTGGGTGCCTCAACGGGCAAACTGCATGAAGCCACCGATGCCTTGATGGTCTTGGGATATTCCCGCGCGGAGGCACTCACGGCGCTCAAGGATCTGGATACCTCCTCGATGGAACTGGAAGAAATCATTCGCCTGTCTCTCAAAAAGCTGATGAAGTATTGAGACGCGCAGAAAGGACGATGAATGGATACCAACGAATTTGATTTTGAAAATCGGATCATGAATACCTCCTACAGTGCGCAGGACTCGGACGTGGAGTTCTCCCTGCGCCCCAAGCGTTTGGATGAATACATCGGTCAGGAGAAGGTCAAGGAAAACCTCAAGGTCTACATTGACGCCGCAAAGGGACGCGGCGATCCCTTGGATCACGTACTGCTCTACGGCCCTCCCGGTCTTGGTAAAACCACCCTTTCCAACATCATTGCCGCGGAGATGGGGGTCAATATCCGCATCACATCGGGTCCCGCAATTGAAAAGCAGGGCGATCTTGCGGCAATTTTGACCAATCTCAACGAGGGTGACGTGCTGTTTATCGACGAGATCCACCGTCTCTCCCGTACCGTAGAAGAAATCCTCTACCCCGCGATGGAGGACTATGCGCTGGATATTATCATCGGTAAAGGTCCTTCCGCGCGCAGTATCCGTATTGATCTGCCCCGTTTTACTTTGATCGGCGCGACCACGCGTGCGGGTCAGATGACCACGCCCTTGCGCGATCGCTTTGGTGTCATTTTGAAGCTGGAGCTTTACACGCCCGAGGAGCTTGCCACCATCGTGCGCCGCAATGCGGGAATTTTGGAAATGGACATCACCGATGACGGCGCAATGGAGATCGCGAGCCGCTCCCGCGGTACGCCACGAATCGCAAACCGTCTGCTCAAGCGTGTGCGTGACTTTGCGCAGATCAAAGGAGACGGCAAGATTGACTCCAACATTGCCAACTATGCCTTGACCCGCCTTGAGATCGACCATCTAGGGCTTGATAACGTGGACAGACGGATGCTGGAGACCATTATCAAGTTCTATGACGGCGGCCCCGTCGGTCTTGAAACGCTTGCCGCAACGGTTGGCGAGGAGGCGGTGACCTTGGAGGATATGTACGAGCCGTACCTGATGCAGATCGGCTTCCTTTCCCGTACGCCGCGCGGCAGATGCGTCACGCGTTTGGCTTACGATCACCTTGGAATCCCCTATCGCACCAAAGCCGAACAGATGAATCTGTTTGGAGAAGAATAAATAAAAGGTGCAGTTCACACTTTGAACTGCACCTTTTCTTATGTTTTATATATCGTTTCTGCAAACGTCCTCGTAGGTCTCACGCTTGACGGCAACGTAGCTGTCTCCGTCCTTGAGCATGACAACGGGGGGACGCGGGATGCGGTTATAATTAGAAGACATGGAGTAGTTATACGCTCCCGTGGTCAGAACCGCCAAAAGGTCACCGCGCGTAACGTCCTTTGGCATCGGTACGTTCTCCTGCAAAATATCGCCGCTTTCACAGCATCTGCCGACAACCGAGCAACGGAATTGATCCGCCTGCGCCTGTGGACGGTTTGCAAGCAGTACAGTATACGGCGACTGATATAGTGCAAATCTGGGGTTGTCGGTCATGCCACCATCCACAGAGACATAATTTTTATATCCCGGGATGCGCTTGACCGTTCCCACGGTATAAAGCGTCATTCCCGCATCAGCGACGATGCTTCTTCCAGGTTCCATCCGCACAGCGGGCATGGAAAGCCCTAACGCAGCGCACTGTGCCTTGACGGCAAGCCCTACTGCGATGATATTCGCGTGAATATCGATCTCGGGATGCTCTTCAAGATAGCGGACACCGTAGCCGCCGCCAAGATCAAGCTCCTCCGGCGTATATCCGTGCTTTTGCTTCATTTTGTTGGCGAAATCCAGCATAATTGCCGTGGCGCGAAGGAATACGTCGGAATCAAACACCTGCGATCCCACGTGACAATGGTATCCCGCCAAGCGGATATGCGGAAGTTTGAGCGTATAGACCGTGATCTCCTCGGCTTGTCCCGTTTCAATCGCGGAACCGAATTTGGAGTCCACCTTACCTGTGGCGACCGCCTCGTAGGTGTGCGGATCAATGCCGGGCGTCAGACGGAGCAGGATCTTTTGCGTGATCCCACGCGCGCTTGCCTCTCGCTCGATCGCATCCAGCTCCTCGCGGTTATCCACCACAAAATAGCCGATTCCGTGCTCCATCGCATACGCAATATCCGCATCGGTCTTGTTATTACTGTGAAAATACGCCTTCTCCATCGGAAATCCCGCCGCTACCGCCGTGCATACCTCGCCCGACGAAACGACGTCGATGCCCATTCCCTCTTCCTTCATAATGCGATAGATCTGCTTAAAGGAAGCCGCCTTGCCGGCATACAAAGGCAACGCACGTGAGCCGAATGCCTCGTGCATAGCGCCGATATAAGTGCGGCAACGCTCACGGATGCGATCCTCGTCGAGAAGATACAAGGGAGTCCCATAGCGTGCGGCAAGACGGGTGGTATCCTGCCCGCCAAGGCAAAGATGCCCCTCGGAATTGACCGAAAGATTATTGCATATCATGTGTTTGTCCTCGTCTTTTCAGAATGTGAAAATCACTCCGCGTCGATCATACGCTTCATGTCGTAAAGTCCCGCAGGCTTTCCGCAAAGAAATTCCGCCGCGGCAAGTGCGCCCTCGGCAAACAGCGCCCGGCTGTGCGCCTCGTGCTTTAGGGTAATGGTTTGGGTATCTGTTCCCACAATGACCTCATGCTCACCGATGATATTGCCCATACGGATGGCATGCACGCCGATCTCATCCGCCTCGCGTTTAGCCTGCCCCGAACGCCCGAAGATCAATCTTGCCTTTGCTCTGATCTCCTTGATCGCGTTGGCAAGCAACAGCGCCGTTCCGCTGGGAGCGTCCAGCTTGCGGTTATGATGCTTTTCGATGATCTCGATATCGGCATCGGGAAAGGTCTTTGCGGTCAGCTTTGCAAGCTCCACCAAAAGAGCAATCCCAAGCGACATATTGGCAGAATGGAACACGGGGATCTGCTTGGTTGCCGCCGTGATCAGCGCCTGCTCTTCTTCGGTGTGTCCCGTTGTGGCAAGCACCACAGGAATCTTTTTCGCAACGGCAAAATCCAGCATTGCCGCAGTTCCCGAGTGATGCGAAAAATCGACGATACAGTCAATCTCCTCCTCTATCATGTTCCAATCGGTGTAGGTGGGAAATTCGCGGGTATCCACAGGTAGGATGTCATATCCCGCCACGGGGCACGCGCCGCGCATCCCCTCCAGCGAGAGCTTTGCAACCTCTCTTCCCATGCGGCCGCCAACGCCGCAGATCAATATCTTCATCTTGGTTTTGTTCCTTTCGGTGATTTAGATCAAGCCTTGCTCACGCATCAAAGAAAGCAGCTTTGCCTCGTTTTGCGCTTCCATCGGGGTCAGAGGCAGACGCAGGGTGTTTTCTCCGTATCCCATTGCGGATACCGCCGCCTTTGCGGGGATCGGGTTGACCTCGCAGAAGAGCGCGTTGACCAAGGGCAACAGATCAAGCTGCATCTTTGCACTGCCCGCAACGTCGCCCGCCATGAATTTCGCGCACATTTCATGCGTTGCGCGAGGCATAATGTTGGAAAGCACCGAGATCACACCCTTGCCGCCCAAAGAGAGGACGGGAACGATCTGATCGTCATTTCCAGAGTAAATATCCATCTTGCCGCGCACCAAAGATGCCAATTCCGCAATCTGTGAAATATTTCCGCACGCTTCCTTGATGGCGACGATGTTGGGGTGATCCGCCAAAACAGCCGCCGTTGCGGGAAGCAGATTGCAACCCGTACGGGACGGAACGTTATAAAGAATGATGGGCTTTGTACTGACGTCCGCCACCGCCTCAAAGGACTTGATCAGTCCATTTTGCGTTGCCTTGTTGTAGTAAGGCGTCACCAAAAGCATCGCATCCGCGCCCACCTCGCAAGCATATTGGGTAAGATCAATGGCGTATGCGGTGTCGTTGGATCCCGTACCCGCGATCACGGGGACACGGCCTGCTACCTTTTCCACGGCATAGCGAATGACCTCGCGATGCTCTTCATCGGTAAGCGTGGACCCCTCACCCGTCGTGCCGCAAGCAACGATGGCGTCGATTCCCTCGGCGATCTGCCATTCGATCAGGCGTCCAAACGCCTCATAGTCAACCTCATTGTTGCGAAACGGTGTAACGATCGCGGTTGCCGCGCCTGTAAATACTGTTTTCTTCATAATCTCTTATCCTTTCGATCTAAAAGAGGCAGAGAGCGCATGCTGCGGCGCTTCTCTGCCTCCGTTTTCTCGGCTTGTGCCGATCATAAAGCTACAGGAAGATAGCACTCCGCATCACTGCGACAGCACGGCGGATATTGTCCGCAATGCCAGAAACGACCGTGCGCCAAGATCGCTCTTCGGCACCGAATCCTTTCCCGCTCGCAACGCCTGCGCAGGCTTTTGCACGAGCACTACTCTTCCTTCGGTGCGCCTCTATCATTGGTTGCCATTATAGCATATTTTGCGATGGTTGTCAATGCCTTTTATGCGATTTTTCGCAAAATCACGGCACTTTTTGGAGAATCAATCGTAAATCGGATATTTTTCGCAAAGTGCGATGACTTCTTGGGTCACACGCTCACGCGTTCCCTCGAAATCGGACGCAATATCCTTCATCCACTGCGCGATCTTGAGCATCTCCTCTTCCTTAAAGCCACGAGAGGTGACAGCGGGGGTTCCAACGCGGATACCGCTGGTGACGAAGGGCTTTTCGGGATCGTTCGGGATGGCGTTTTTGTTGACGGTGATGTGTACCTCGTCAAGTCTCTTCTCCATCTCCTTACCGGTGATGCCGAACGGGCGCAGGTCGATGAGCATCAAGTGGTTATCGGTGTCCCCCGAAACAATGCGGAAGCCCGCCTCCTTGAGCGCCGCGCAAAGAACCTTTGCGTTCTTGACGATCTGGGTCTGGTACGCCTTGAATTCATCGGTCATCGCCTCTCCCAAAGCAACAGCCTTGGCGGCAATGATATGCATCAGGGGACCGCCCTGCGTACCCGGGAACACTGCCTTATCGATCTGCTTTGCGAACTGCTCACGGCAAAGGATCAAGCCGCCGCGAGGGCCGCGCAGAGTTTTGTGTGTGGTGGTGGTAACAACATCGGCATACGGAACGGGGCTGGGATGGAGTCCTGCCGCAACAAGTCCTGCGATGTGCGCCATATCGACCATGTAAATGGCACCGACTTCGTCTGCGATCTCACGGATCTTGGCAAAATCAATGGTTCTGGAGTATGCGCTCGCACCCGCAATGATCATCTTGGGCTTACATTCAAGCGCTACGCGGCGGATATCCTCATAGTCCAGCATCTCGGTCTCGTCGGAAACGCTGTAAGGAACGACGTTGAAATATTTACCCGAAATATTGACGGGAGAGCCGTGGGAAAGGTGTCCTCCATGCGCGAGATTAAGCCCCATAACGGTGTCGCCCGGCTCAAGGAATGCGAAAAAGGTTGCGAGGTTTGCGCTCGCTCCGCAGTGAGGCTGCACGTTTGCATGCTCGGCACCAAAGAGCTTCTTGGCTCTCTCTCGCGCGATGTCCTCTACGATATCAACGTACTGGCATCCGCCGTAGTAACGCTTACCGGGAAAGCCCTCGGCGTATTTGTTGGTCAGAACCGTTCCCGCCGCCAGAAGCACTGCCTTGGAGACAATGTTCTCGGATGCGATCAGCTCAATATTCTGACGCTGACGGTTAAGCTCCAATGTGCAGGCATCATATACCTCTTTGTCGTAATTCACCAGCTCATCAAAAAAATTCATAGGTACCTCTCCTTAAGGTTTTTTGTTTATACTCGGCGGCTTTTCCAGCCGCTTTGTGTCATGGTAAGAACCGATCCAAAGCCTGCGGCACGGACCAGTTGTGTCGCCTCATCAAAGGCATAGAGCAAATGTTCTTTACTGTGGGCGTCAGCATTGAGTGTCACCTGCCCCCCCTTTTGCGCGATATAGCGCAGAAGAGCGGGTGCGGGATACGGACTTTTTCGGTATCCGCGGGACATTGCTCCCGTATTGACCTCAAAAATCACATCTTTCTTCAGTAGCACATCCAAAGCATCGGTTGCCGCACGCAGATAGCGCGGATCGTTTTCGTCAAAAAGCTTACCGCCCTCGTTATACTTGGTGATCAGATCAAAATGTCCGACAATGTCACATCCCGTTATGTCCGCAACGGTGGCAACGGTTTCGTAATATGCGCGGATGAATTGGTAAAAATCTCCCCCGCAATGCCGATTAACGGCATCCGCAAGACCTTCTGCCCCCATATCCACCACACAGTATTCCCCGTCGAGCGACACGTAATGAACGGAACCGATGAGATAATCGTAAACGGTATCTGGTGTGGCACCGTAGCGATCCAGCTCCAGACCGCAAAGAATACGGATACGATCACCGTACTCCTTTTTGAGGCGCTCGATCTCGGCACGGTATTGCGCGGTTTTCTCCAAAGACATGCAATATGAAGTATCAATCGGTGTATAGGAATGTCCCGAAAAACCGATTGCCTCCATACCGAGCGCAATGGCTTTTTGCACGATCTCCTCGGGGGTATTCTTGCCGTCACAAAAGCATGTGTGCGTGTGAAGATTGCTCAGAATAGGCATTGTTTGCATTATACTTCCTCTTTTTGCGCAAGACCTGCCGCCACGGTCGCGCGAACGTGTGCGCTCAAGTCAGCGTAAGACATGGATTTAACCGTCTCGCGGTCGATGATCTCCAAAACGTCAAGATCGACATTGGTACGGCGCAAAAGCATGCGCTTGGAAATCTGATTGGTTCCCTTGGTGGTCAAAACCACGATGGGAGCGTTTGCGCGCTTGGCAAGAAGGAACGCGCCCTCCTTGAACTCCAAAAGCTCGCCCGATTTGCTTCTCGTTCCCTCGGGATAAACGCCCATGATCATCTGCTCGCGATTCATCATCTCCCCCGCGCGCTTCAGAGTCCGCAATGCGCTCATTGCGTTTTCACGGTCAATGGAAAGGAAACCCGCGTTATGCACGTAGGCACCCGCCACGGGGATCTTGAAGTTGGATGCTTTTGAAATAAATGCGATTTTGCGTCCTTTGACCTTGGCAAGGATCACGATGGGGTCAAAGTTGGAAAGATGGTTGCTGACAAGCACGAAGGGTTCATTCGGGAACTTTTCCATTCCCGTAAAGCGGATCTTGACACGCAAAAGAGTCATCAGCCAATCGCAACTGAATTGGATCATGAAATAAATGCCTTTGAGCGGCTTATCGATGGGATCCTTTTTGGGAAGGAAGATGGTGGAGACCCACAAAGCGCAGAAATAGAGCGGATTGATGACGATGAACATTCCCAAAAAGATGGGGAGTGCCCACAGCCAATGGATTCCCGTTCCGAGGACGACACCGATACTTCCCAATGCGGACAACACCATAAAAATATAACAGAGCATAGAATGACCTCACTTGACCGCCGCTGCGGCTTGTTCTTTTTGCGCAAGTTTTGCAGAGCGCACCGTATAGGATGTAACACCGAGCACGGTCTCACCGTCGATCTGAAGAGCGGTGGGACGGTCAAACTCTACGGTGATCTCGTGTCCGCGGCGAATGTCAACCATTTCGGTGTGTTTGACATGCTCACCCTTGAAAATAGACGGAAATACCATCAGCGTTTTGATCTTACCCGAACCGTACATCAACGCCACAGACAGCTTGCCCTCGGGATCGAAGCGATCCTGATTGGGAGCTACCATCATACCGCCGCCGTAGTATTTGCCCTTCATCGAAGGCGCGATCCACACCTTTTTGTATTCACGGGTCTCGCCGTCAACGGTAACGCGTGCGTTTGTAGGCTTGAAGTGGAACAAAAGTCCCTTGATCGCGATTCCCGTATAGTCAACGGGCTTGTCGGATTTTTCCTTGAGCTTGTCTCCAACCTCACAGCAATATCCGTCGATACCAAAGCCGATTCCGTTGATAAAATAGGATTCCTTACCGTTGACGGTAACAATCGGCAGATTTTCGATGTATTTGTGCAACGGGATGAGATCGTCGGAGTCGGGGGAGACGTCCTTTTTGAAGTCGTTTCCGCTTCCTGCGGCATAATAATAAAGATTCTTGGGAAGCTCCAAGCCCATATTGGAGTTAATGAAACGATTGAGCGTTCCGTCACCGCCCGCCAAGATCACGGTATCATTCGAAAGATCAATGGTCTTCCAAAATGCGGCATAATCCTCGACCGTGCGAACATCGATAAACTTCAGCTCCTTATCGGAAAGCTTGCTGACCAGTGTCTGAGAACGAACGGCGCCTTGCTTATTGGCGGAAAGCGGATTGCAGAGAACATAATACATAACAGCTTCTCCTATTCATTTCCTGTTGTCATAAATTTGAAATCTGCCCTATCGAACTTTATCGAAAAATGACAAATTATCATCTAATTATAACATATATTATGTGTTGCAGTCAAGTTTTTTTCGCTGCCGTTTATTGGGCAAAATAACACAAATGCACAAAAAGTGAAAAGTTTTAATGCATATGGGCGTCTCTGAACTCCTTTGGTGTCATATTTGCCAACGACTTGAAAACCTTGCAAAAATACGCACATCCCGAAAAACCGCAACGCAGAGCGACCTCGGCAACGCGCATGCCGGGAGAACCGATTAAAAGCTGCTTCGCGCGACGGATGCGGCTGTCGCGCAGATAGTCGGTGGGCGTTGTGTGCTCCTGCTCTCGAAACAATCGAAACAAAAGCGACGAAGAGATTCCCGCAGCATGTGCGATGTCCTCTACAGAAAGCTCGGAATCATAGCAATTCTGCTCGATAAAATTCTTGGCGCGTACCAGATGCGAGGTGCTTTTTTGTTGCTGTAATTCTCCAAAAAAGCGAACAAGGATCTCGTAAAGCGCTTGCGAAAGTCGGTCGGGAGATGCGTTCCTGCTACACAATCGCGCACAATGCGCGATCATCGGAATCAGTGCCTCGTTTTGACAAACCATAAAATTCTCCGCGTGATAATAATCCAAAAGCCGATCCACGCCTTCACCGTTAAAGGTGATAAAGCCCACTCGAAAGACTCCGTCCGCGGGATAGTAGTGGGTTGGATATCCCTTGCGGATAAAGAGAACGCTTCCCGCACTTAAAACGGTTTTTCCTTGCGGTGTTTCAAAAACGCCGCTTCCCTCCTCGATACAAAAGATGTGATGCGCCCAGAACCCCTCGGGGCGATCGATGCGCATTTGGTGATAATCGGTTCCCACGGTGATCACGTGCAGGGGCAAAAGCTCACACCTCGTATCATCGGCATACAGAAACATGCACCCTCCTTATTTGTGTAGGATTTTGATATTTCTGCAGAATTTTGGTATTTACATTTTGCAGATAGTTTATTATACTACAATTGATACGGGATGTCAACCCCGCATCACAAAAAGAGTACTTTGGGGAGGAAAGCATGAAAAAGACCTGTATTTCAAAGAATTGGTACGCGGTTGTCGCGGGTGAAAAACGCCTCGGACACTATTTGAACGAGGAAAATTCCGACTTCTTTGGCACGGTAGATCTACCGCACGATTTTGCAATTTCGCTTTCTCGTTTGCCCGACGCGGCGGGAGGCGCCTTCAACGGTTACTTTCAAGGCGGACGCGCCGATTATCAAAAATTTCTGACCTTTGACGACTCCACCGAGCATGTGATCCTCGACGTTGACGGCTCGCAAGTACACACCGAGGTCATGTTTAATGAGGACATCCTTTACAAGCATCATCACGGATACACCCCCTTTTTGGTGGATCTGACCTCGCGTGTGCGTCGCGGTGGACTTTCCAACAAACTTCGCTTGCGGATTCTGGCACAGCAGCCCTCGACACGCTGGTACGCGGGCGGCGGACTCTATCGCGACGTATATTTATGGACGGGCGGTGCTGTTCGCATTGAGCCTTGGGATCTGTTCGTCTCCACCCCCACGGTGACGACCGAGGACGCGACCGTACGCGTGGACGTAACCGTCTCCTCTGACATTCGCGGTGACGCGATGCTGCGTTGCAAGATCCTTGACCGTGACGGAAAGACCGTTTCCACGGGTTCCCACCTTTTGACGGTTGACAACGCGCAAAAAACGGTCAGCGGCTTCTATTTACATCTCCCCACACCGCACCTTTGGGAGCTTGACTCTCCCTATCTCTACACGCTGATAACCGAGGTTTGGCTCGGGGACAAGATGACCGATACGGACGAGACTGAATTTGGCGTTCGCACGATTACAGCCGATACGAAAAACGGTTTTTGCCTCAACGGAAAAGCAATGAAGCTCAAGGGCGGCTGCATGCACCACACGCACGGAGTCTTGGGCGCCGCGGATTTTGAGGAAGCGGTGGAGCGTCAGGTGCGCCAGCTCAAAGAGGTCGGCTTTAACGCGATCCGTTCGGCGCACAATCCCCCCTCCTCCACGCTTCTTAGAGTTTGCGACCGTTTGGGGATGCTTCTCATGGACGAAGCGTTTGACATGTGGCGGATCTCCAAGACCATTCTCGACTACAACCAATGGTTTGAATATTGCTGGGCGGATGACGTGATGCGCATGGTCAAGCGCGACCGCAACCATCCCAGCGTGATCTCCTACTCGATCGGGAATGAGATCGAGGAGATCCACTCCATCTCGGATGGCGGCAATTTTGCAAAAAAGCTCGCCGACCGTGTGCGCGAATTTGACACGACTCGCTTTGTAACGGCAGGCGGACGCTCGCTCTTCCGCAAGCCGGATCCCAAAGATCCCGAGGACTATCAAGCATTCTTCAACCGTCACTATCCCGATAGCGGATACGGTGAGATCGAAAGCTCTTGGGACGTGCGTACCGAGCAGTTCTACGCACCTCTTGATATCGTTGGTTACAACTATCTCTACTATCGCTACGAAAACGACAAGCGCCGTTTCCCCGAGCGTGTGATCTGGGGTTCGGAGTCGAGAATGCAGCATTTTTGGGATTCCTGGAAAGCAACTGTCGAAAACGACAACGTCATCGGTGACTTTACATGGACCTGCTATGACAATCTTGGAGAAGCCGGAACGGGACGCTTCGCATGGGAGCGAGACGAGGTGATGCAAGGTCTTTCGCTTGGCGATTTTTCTTGGATTGCCTGCTATCAGGGTGATTTTGACCTGTGCGGCTACCGCCGTCCGCAGTCTTACTACCGTGAAGTCATCTGGCAGGAGGACAAGACCGAGCACAAGATCTTTACCACGCATCCCGAGCATTTTGGCGAAGGCTTTACGGGAACGACGTGGCACTGGTTTGACGTGCATGAAAGCTGGACGTTTGACGATCAGTATCTCGGCAAGCCCGTCAAGGCAGACGTCTACACGCTTTGTGATGAGGTGGTCTGGATCCTCAACGGACGTGAGGTTGGACGATCGATCCCTGAAAAAGCCATTGCCACCTGCGATATCCTCTACGAAAAAGGCAGCTTGGAAGCGATTCTTTACAAAAACGGCGCCGAAATGGCACGTTGCTCGCTTTCCACGATCGGATCTGCCGAAAAACTGACCGTCTATGCAGAAAAGACGGAAATTCGCGCCGACAACCGCGATCTTTGCTATCTACCGATTACCGTTATCGACGATGACGGAAACCGTGTAACCGATTGTGAGCTTTCTCTGCATGCCACGGTGACGGGGGGCGAGCTGCTGGGAATTTTCAGCGGCAATCCGCAATCCACCGATCATTACACCACTCCCGATTGTCACACCTTTGAAGGAAGAGCGATGGCAATCGTGCGTGCAAACCGCCCCGGAACAGTCCGGCTTACCGTTACGGGTGAAGGGGTTGGATCTGCTTGTGCAGAATTACAAGCAATTTGAATATCACAAAAAGACGCCGTAGCATTTTGCTGCGGCGTCTCGTTGCTTTGGTATAAATTTATCTCTTCTTGGTAGCGACTTCGACCAGTGCCTCTGCCAAAAATTCGTCAACCGTCTTGGAAACGGTCTCACCTGCGCGATTACGCACCGAAACGGTTCCCTCCTCGACCTCCTTGCCGCCGATGATGAGCATGTACGGCACCTTTTGCAGCTGCGTATTACGGATCTTGTAGCCAATGGTATTGGAGGAATCGTCCACCTCGACACGAAGTCCTGCCGCAGAAAGCTTTTCGCATACGGCGTTTGCGTATTCAATATGCTCGTCGCCAATGGGAAGCAGACGGATCTGCTCGGGTGCGAGCCACAGCGGGAACGCGCCTGCGTACTTCTCGATCAGGAGCGCAAGCGTTCTCTCGTAGCATCCCATGGACGTGCGGTGGATGATATAAGGCGTAACAAGCTGATTGTTGGAATCAACGTACTCCATGCCAAACTTCTTTGCAAGCAGCATATCGATCTGAATGGTGATCAGAGTATCCTCTTTTCCGAATACGTTCTTGATCTGGATATCGAGCTTCGGTCCGTAGAACGCCGCCTCGTCAATACCGATGGTATAATCGATCTTGTTGGCATCCAAAAGCTCCTTCATGATGCCCTGTGCCTCGTTCCACTGCTCGGGCGTACCCTCGTACTTATCGGTGCGTGCGGGATCCCACTGGGAGAAGCGGAAAGAGCAATCCTCCTTAAGTCCCAAGGTTTCCAGCATGTGCATCGCAAGATCAAGGCAACCCTTGAACTCCTCTGCGAGCTGGTCGGGACGCAGGATCAGGTGTCCTTCGGAAATGGTGAACTGACGAACGCGGATCAAGCCGTGCATCTCGCCCGAGTCCTCGTTACGGAAGAGCGTGGAGGTCTCGCCAAGGCGCATGGGCAGGTCGCGGTACGAACGCTTCTTGTTCAAAAAGACCTGATACTGGAAGGGACAGGTCATAGGACGGAGCGCAAAGCACTCCTTGGTCTCGTCGTTGGGGTCACCCAAAACGAACATGCCATCCAAATAGTGATCCCAGTGACCGGAGATCTTATAAAGCTCTCTCTTCGCCATCAAAGGAGTCTTTGTCAACAGATATCCGCGCTTCTGTTCCTCGTCCTCAACCCATCTCTGAAGGGTCTGGATGATACGTGCGCCCTTGGGGAGCATCACGGGAAGGCCCTGACCGATGACATCAACCGTGGTGAAAAGCTCCAATTCTCTGCCGAGCTTGTTATGGTCGCGCTTGAGCGCCTCCTCCTGCTGCTGCACGTAAGCGTTTAGCTCATCCTTGGTCGGGAACGCGATGCCGTAGATGCGTTGGAGCATCTTATTGTTCTGGTCGCCCTTCCAATAAGCACCCGTGCACTGGGTCAGCTTGAACGCCTTGACAGCGCCCGTGGTGAAGAGGTGCGGACCCGCGCAAAGATCGGTGAATTCTCCCTGACGGTAGAAGCTGATGACCGCATCCTCGGGAAGCTCCTCGATCAATTGAACCTTGTAAGGCTCCTCTTTCTCCTGCATGAGGGCAATTGCCTCGGCGCGCGGAAGCTCAAAGCGCTCGATCTTAAGGTTCTCCTTGACGATCTTTTTCATCTCTCCTTCCAAAGCCTTGAGAGCCTCGGGCGTAAAGGTGACGTCGGAGTCGATGTCATAATAAAAACCGTTCTCCACGGCGGGACCGATGGTCAATTTTGCCGCGGGATAGAGGCGCTTGACCGCCTGTGCGAGAATGTGCGATGCGGTATGACGGAACAGATGCTTGCCTGCGGCATCCTCAAAAGTCAGAAGCTTGACCTCGGTGTCACCGCTAAGTTCCTCGGTGAGAGCAACGGTCTTGCCGTCGATCTCTGCGCCGATGACGGCACGGGTGATCAGCTCCATCTCTCTCGCGGCGTCATACACCGTTACGGGAGCGTCAAATTCCTTGATCTGATCCGAAATTTTGATTTTCATGATGGTGTTTTCCTTTCTTTATCTATCAAATATTCTTGTAATAATAAAATCACACCCCGAAAGAGAGGTTTTGCTCTCTGTTCGGGGTGTGGAGATGTTCCGCACGGTTCCACCCGGACGTTTTACTTCATTGCTATGAATTTTTATCGGGCAAGTGGTATCTTGTGTCGGCTCTCGTGGGACCTTACAGCGAATCCTTGCGGAAACGGTCCGTTCTCTGTACGATGCGATGACACAAAACGTGTCTTTCCCTACTGAATCGATCAAATTTCTTCGATCGGTTGCTGTTGCTGCTGTGCCTTGGCACGGAGCTTCATGTTATACGCGGAGCGAGGATTCATGATCTCTCTCCAATCAAGATCTCCACGGTCAAGCGCCGTGACGATGACCTCTGCCGTTGCGATATTGGTAGCAACGGGAACGTTATAAAGATCGCACAAACGCAAAAGCTCCATTTCAACTTCATCGGATTTTGCATCGGGGCGTGTATCCTTGAAATACAGAAGCACGTCGATCTCGTTACAGGAGATACGGGATGCGATCTGCTGCTTTCCGCCCTGCATACCTGCCAAAAGGCGTTCAATTTCCAATCCGGTTGCTTCCGAAATATACTTCGCCGTTATATTGGTCGCGCAAAGATTATGTTTGCTCAGAATCCCGCAGTATGCGATACAAAACTGCGTCATCAGCTCTTTTTTGAGGTCGTGTGCAATAATAGCGATCTCCATATAATTCGGTTGCCCCTTTCTTTTTTGTCAATTTGAAGTCATAATACGCCTATTATCAAAATCTTTGAGACAATTATACCACAAAAAGTGGTAAATTGTCAATAGCTATGCGAGAATTTTTATGATTTTGTGAAAAATGCAACAAATTGCCGAAAAAGCGCATTGAAAACAGATGGGTGCTTACTCGTATTTTGCGCGACTGCCCCCAATAAATTTCGGGCGCGTTCTTGCGGCGAGCAGAGCTGCCGATCCAATGTTTTTGACACCGAGTCTGACGGGAACCGCAACCTCACGCAAATGCATTCCGATCAACGTCCCTCCAATATCAAGTCCTGCGTGTGCGCGAATATGCTCAACCGCCACGGGACTTTGAAAATTCTTCCATGCCGTGGTGGCAAAGGAGCCGCCCGCCTTGGGTTGCGGCACCACCGCGACCTCGTCAATACCGTATGATTCGGCACATGCGCGTTCGATGATAAGCGCGCGGTTGAGATGCTCACAGCATTGTGCCGCCAAATAGATCCCTTTTTCGCAAAGAATCGGGTAGACCGACTCAAAAACCGCCTCCGCAGCCTCAAGGCTGGAGCCGTGTCCGATCGTCTCCCCTACAATCTCAGATGAGGAGCAACCGATCACAAGGATCTGCCCCTTTTGGAGTCCCGCGGTCTCGATCAGCTCCAAAACCGCTGCCTTTGCCTGTTGTTTGATGTTTTCCATATGCTTCCCTCTCTTACCAATTGTCGCTCTCGTCATCGGGGATCACGCGCTTGAGCGCGATGATCGCACATTCGATCATATCATCGGTCGGTTCAAACACGGTGATGTGCTGAAGCCATACGCCGGGGAGAGAGATGGCTCTGGTGAGCCAGTTATCGTGTCTGCCCGCAAACTTGATCAGCTCATATCCAAGCCCCACGATCAAGGGGATCATCAAAAATTTGACAACCACGCGCAACAGCGTCGGGAGCTTTGCCCCGCTGACGGCGATGGAGATCGGATCAATAAAGAAGGAGATAAAAATACTGACAAGAAGCATTAAAATCAAGAAAGACGTACCGCATCTGGGATGGAAGCGGCGCTGTGCACGCACATTTTCCACGTTGAGCTCCAACCCTGCTTCATAGCAGAAAATGGTCTTATGCTCGGCACCGTGGTACATAAAGGTACGGCGAATATCCTTCATCAAAGAAATTGCCGCCATGTAGCTGACCAACAAAACAATTCTTAACACGCCTTCAAAAACAGATCTCCAAAGCGAATCCAAAATGGCACCATTCCCCTTTAAAAAGCCAATGTGTGGGGAAACAAGATCATAAAGGAAGGTTGGAAGGAATAAAAACAATCCAAGCGCCAAAGCCACACCGAAAATAACGCTGATCACCATGGTCAAGGTCATCATCCAGGAAGGAAGCTTTTCTTCCTCCTCTTTTTTCTCTTCGATATTCTCGGTATCAGCTTCAGTATTCTCCGTATTTTCTTCAACGGGAAGCGCCTGTTCCGCCTCGTCGGCTTTTTTTGCCTCGGCTTCCAATCTCTTCTTTTTCTTCTTCGGGCTTTCCTCGACGATATCCTCAAGTCCCGAAAGCTCCGCCGAGCGCATCAGACATTTATATCCCAGCGTCATGCTGTCAATATAACCAAACACGCCACGGATGATCGGCCAACGGCAGATGGCAGGACGCTTGGCACCCGTTGTGGGAAATTCCTCGGTAACGATCTCACCTTTGGTATTTCGCACAGCCATTGCGGTCATTTTGGGGCCGCGCATCATGATACCCTCCATCAATGCCTGCCCGCCGATCGAGGTTTTTCTGCGGCATTGTGTGAGTTGATTCTTCTCTTTCAATTCTTTACCCTTTCCAATTACAAAAAATCACATTCTATATGTTTTTTTAAAAAATGATTTTATATTTTACACCAATACTGTGAACTGCATATGAACAAAACCGCGAAAAAGCACGGATTACAGGTCATATGCGCCGCACGGATGGCAAACAAACGCCGATGCTCCGCTTTGCGAAAGTGCGATGCAGGCATTTTCCGCCGCGTGCCGATCGGTAAATACGCCAAACACCGACGGTCCGCTTCCGCTCATCATAGCACCGA
>JAZQXI010000109.1:0-12396 GCA_045632805.1 Eubacteriales bacterium
CCCTCTGATGGACTGCAAGCAGTGCAAGGCACGCCACAGAGCTGACAAGATGATCGAGGATTACGCGTTTACCAACGGTACCGATGACAATCCCGCAGGCTGGACCTTTGAGCAGATGGCTGCCTTCATCAAGGAAAAGAACATCGCTTGCCCTCTGTGCGGCGGTCATGAGTTTACCGACATCAAGAAGTTCAACCTGATGTTCAAGACCTTTATCGGTGTCACCGAGGATAACTCCAACACCGTATATCTGCGTCCCGAGACCGCGCAGGGTATTTTTGTCAACTTCCCCGCGGCACAGCGCACCACCAGAAAGAAGCTGCCTTTCGGTATTGCGCAGATCGGTAAATCCTTCCGTAACGAGATCACGCCCGGTAACTTTGTGTTTCGTACGCGTGAGTTCGAGCAGATGGAGCTGGAGTTCTTCTGCAAGCCCGGCACCGATCTTGAGTGGTTTGCTTATTGGAAGGACTACTGCCACAAGTTCCTGTTGAACCTTGGCATGCGCGAGGAGAATCTGCGTCTGCGTGACCACGATCCGGACGAGCTTTGCTTCTACTCCAAGGCGACCACCGACTTCGAGTTTTTGTTCCCGTTCGGCTGGGGTGAGCTGTGGGGCGTTGCGGACCGTACCGATTACGACCTCGGTCAGCACCAGAACCATAGCGGAAAGGACATGACCTATTTCGATCAGGAGACGGGCGAGCACTATATTCCTTACGTTGTCGAGCCCTCCTTGGGCGCTGACCGTGTCGCGCTTGCGTTCCTGGTTGACGCATACGACGAGGAAGTGATCGACGCTGAAAAGAACGACGTACGTACGGTTCTTCACCTGCATCCCGCGCTGGCGCCCTTCAAGGCGGCAGTTCTGCCTCTGTCCAAGAAGCTGGGTGAGAAGGCAGGGGAGATCTACGACGAGCTTTCCAAGTACTTTATGATCGACTATGATGAGACCGGTTCCATCGGTAAGCGTTATCGCCGTCAGGACGAGATCGGTACGCCTCTTTGCATTACCGTAGACTTTGAGACCGTGGGCGACGGAGAGAAGGCGGCGGACAACTGTGTCACCGTTCGTGACAGAGACACCATGGAACAGGTGCGCCTTCCGATTTCCGAGCTTAAGGCTTATATCGAAAAGAAAATCGAATTTTAATCCAAACAAGGAGCAGCCTGCCGCGCGGCGGGTTGCTCCTTAATGCATTTTGCCATGTACGTGCATCGAAATAAGCTGTTTTTTGGCGAAAAAGATTGATCTTTCCCCGTTGACAAAATCTTTAAAATATGCTATAATTTATACTTAATAAACCCTCAAAGGAGATTCAAATATGGCAACCTTTATCAACGAACCGTCGCATACTTTTAACGAGTATCTGCTCATTCCCGGCTATTCTTCCAGTGAGTGCGTTCCCGCTAACGTCAGTCTCAAAACTCCGCTGGTCAAGTTCCGCCGCGGCGAGACTTCTTCGATCATGATGAACATTCCCATGGTATCCGCAATCATGCAGTCGGTGTCGGGCGACAAGCTTGCCATCGCGCTTGCAACCGAGGGCGGCGTCTCCTTTATCTATGGGTCCCAATCCATCGAGGACGAGGCTGCAATGGTCAAGAGAGCGAAGGACCACAAGGCGGGATTCGTCAAGAGTGATTCCAACATCTCTCCCGACGCGATTCTTGCCGACGTGCTTGCGCTCAAGGAAAAGACCGGACACTCCACCGTGGCTGTTACCGATGACGGAACGGCAGATGGAAAGCTCCTCGGTATTGTTACGGGCAGAGATTACCGCGACAGCCGTATGGATCCCAACACCAAGGTTTCCGAATTTATGACGCCTTTCTCCAAGCTTGTTACCGCGCCCGAGGGAACGACGCTCAAGGAAGCCAACGACATCATGTGGGATAACAAGCTCAACTCTCTGCCCATCATTGACAAAGAGGGCAGACTTTGCTACATGGTATTCCGTAAGGATTACGATTCCCACAAGCAGAACCCCAACGAGCTGTTGGATCAGTCCAAGAGATACGTTGTGGGCGCAGGTATCAACACCCGTGACTACGCCGAGCGCGTTCCCGCGTTGGTAGAGGCAGGCGTTGACGTGCTTTGCATCGACTCTTTCGAGGGCTTTTCCGAGTGGCAGAAGAGAACCATTGAGTGGATCCGTGAGCATTACGGCGACAGCGTCAAGGTTGGCGCGGGCAATGTCGTAGATGCGGCAGGCTTCCGTTTCTTGGCAGATTGCGGCGCGGACTTTATCAAGGTCGGTATCGGAGGCGGATCGATTTGTATCACCCGTGAAACCAAGGGCATCGGCAGAGGTCAGGCAACCGCTCTGATCGACGTTTGTGCCGAGAGAAACCGTTATTTTGAGGAGACGGGTGTTTATATTCCCGTATGCTCCGACGGCGGTATCGTTTACGATCATCACATCACGTTGGCGCTGGCAATGGGCGCGGATTTCGTCATGCTTGGAAGATACTTCGCACGCTTTGACGAAAGCCCCTCCAACAAGGTCAGCATCGGCGGTACCTACTACAAGGAGTACTGGGGCGAGGGTTCCGCGCGCGCGCGCAATTGGCAGAGATACGACCTTGGCGGCGACAAGAAGCCTTCCTTTGAAGAGGGCGGTGACACCTACGTGCCTTATGCGGGGAGCTTGAAGGGCAACGTGGCACTCTCTTTGGCAAAGGTCAAGTCTACCATGTGCAATTGCGGTGCATTGACCATTCCCGAATTGCAGGAAAAGGCAGTGCTGACGCTGGTATCCGCAACCAGTATCGTTGAGGGCGGCGCGCACGACGTCATTCAAAAGAACAAAGAACACAAATTTAACTGATTGATTTCATGGCGGGCTGTTGCAGTGTTGCGGCAGTCCGCTTTTTGTTATAACTGCCCATTTTGGCGTGCGGTATTTCGTGTAGAGTGCTGAAAAAGTGAAAAAGTTCTCCAAAAGGCAATTTTAGATGGTATAATATATTCGTTACAACGATTTCCCCCCTGATTTTTTCAAAAGGAGGATTTGCCATGTATCGAATGCACCGACTCATTGCCTTTTTGCTGATGCTGACCTGCTTGATGGGACTTTTGGGGGCTTGCGCCCCCGAAGAGGCGGGGACGACCAAGGGAACGGAAACAACCGGCAAGCAATCCAATCCAATCCCTGAGAGCCCACCTCAAACAGATGACAAACCGCTTGCAAACAAAGGAGAATCCAACATGTACACGTTTGACGAACAGAACAGACAGATCAAATTAGAGCTTTGCACCCCCCGTATGCTGCGTATGCAGTATTCGACCGATGGCGCGAACGGTTACCGCCCCGAGGATCCCGAATACTACATGGTGCAAAAAGAAGTGTGGGATGCGGTAGAGCATACTTATGAAAAGAACGATTACGGTATGAAGATCCGCACGTCCGAGATCGAGATCGTGGTCAATACCAAGCCGTTTCGGCTCAGCGTCTACGATCTTAAGGGCAATCTGCTTTCCAAGGATACCGCAGGGATGTATCAAAACGGCAAGACCGTCGGTGTCAAAAAGCAGGAGGGAAGCCTGAACGCAGGCGGTATCTTCGGATTTGGATCGGGAGACCACGGCAGACGCGACGCGCTCAACCGCTATGATGAGGATTTTGACGAGTTCTCAATGTCACACGGACGCGTGATCGCCCCCTTCTTTATGAGCTCGGTGGGATATGGCATTTTCCTGAACACCATCAGCGAAAACACCAAGTTTTTCAAGCGCGGTGGTGGCTTTGAGACCGAGGATTATCTTGATTATTTCCTGATGTACGGTCCCGATTTCAAGACCATCCTCAACGAATACGCCGAATTGACGGGCAGAATGGAGCTGTACGGCAAGTGGGCGCACGGCTTTATGCTCTCCAAATACGGCAACGATAATGCTACCCAGGCGGAGTTTTTGGAGTGGATCCACCGCTTGCGCGACGAAGGGTTCCCCGCGGATTGCTACGTGTTTGACTACGGCTGGCGCGGAGACGTCAACGTCACAAAAGCCAATCACAGCGCGGGACAAAAGTGGGGAAATCAGATGTGGAGTAACGATACAAGCAAGTTCCCCGATATCGACGCAATGTTCCGTGAAGCGCGCGAGTTTGGTTTCCACGTCGGCCTCCACAACAATGCGGGCACTCCCGAGGCGTCGGGCGGTGACAAATTGTACCTCGAAGAAAATCAGCAAAAATGGGTGCAGTCCTATATGGATAGCGTCATCACCACGGGCTACGGAGATTGGTTCTGGCCCGATGAATTTGACGTGCTGGGATCCAATTCCGCGCCTGTGCTTTCCGCCAAGGGGGCTTATGAAGCATGGCAGGAACACACCGTGGAGAGCCGTCCGATGTTTATGACGCGCGGAAGCTTCGCGGGACAGCATTTTGCAACGGCTTGGTCGGGAGACACCGACGCGAGCGAGCGTGATCTGGCATACCAGATCGGATTTGCCTTGGATACGGGATTGGTCGGCTATTGGGCAACCTCTTGCGACCTTGGCGGCTTTAAGACCCGTCCCACCGATTCGCTCTATACCCGTTGGGTATCGGAGTTCGGCGCTTGGAGCGCGATCATGCGTACCCACGGACACGACGGACGTGAGCCTTGGACTTTTGACGAGACCGCACAATCGACCTTGAAGGAGAATTTGCGCACACGCTATGCGCTTTACCCCTACATCTACAGCTCCGCATGGCAAGGCTACAGCCAAGGAACCCCCATCATGCGCGCCATGATCTTGGAGGACGGAAGCCAAACGAATCCCGATGCGTGGGATCTGAACCGACAGTATTATTTTGGCGACTGGTTCTTAGTTGCTCCGGCTACCGAGGCAAGAGACACCACCGTCTCTGTCTGGTTCCCACCCAACACGACGTGGTATCACTATTATACGGGTGAGAGATATGAGGGCGGTAAAAACGGATCGACCGTGACCTTTGATGTCGCGCTTGACGAGATCCCCGTATTTGTCAAGGCGGGCGCGATCATTCCGATGGGACCCGAGGTCAACTATGCCGATGAGCATCCTTTAAGCCCCTTGACTTTGGAGCTTTATCCCAAGGGAACGTCGAGCTACACGCTTTACGAGGATGACGGGGAAAGCCGCCGATACATCACCGCGAACGCATACGCCACCACAAGTTACACCATGGAGCAAAAGGGTGGACGTATCACGCTTTCCATCGGGGAGCGATACGAGGGCAATTCCGCAGTTTACAGCCCTGCAGACCGTTCTTATGAGCTGATATTCCACCACGTCGGCGCACTTTCAAGCGTCTCTTTGGACGGCAAGACGTTAACGGTCTATTCCAACTTTACCGCATTTGAAAATGCCGAGTACGGCTGTTATATGGATGAAAACGAACACACGTTATTTGTCAAATTTACCGATACCGCAAAGGCAATGTGTGTCACCGTGGAGTGTGAAGGTCTTGTTGAACCCGAAGAGGGAAGCGGAAGCGCAGGAGACGAAAGCACGGATGACTCCAAGATTGAGATCGGTGCGGAGTGGTTCTTTGAATTGGAAAACGCGACGCTGCATTCTCAAAATCCCGAAGTGCCGCTCTACGTCAACACCGAGTGGAAGGGCTACACGGGTGAGGGCTTTGTAAAGGCGTTCAAGAGTACGGGTGACGCCATCAGCTTTGAAGGCAAGCTCCTTGAAGCAGGGAATTATCGGGTCACTCTGCGCGTTGGATGCGGTAAGAAGAATGCCGCCAAGTACGACGATACACCCAGAACCTACGGGCTTTACGTGGACGGCATGCTGGTGGAGAACCTCGCATTTGAAGTCACCGATACGTGGGGCGACAGTAACAAAAACGGCGACTGGCGCGAATACACCTATACACTGGAAGACCTTTCCGCCGGAACGCACACCTTCCGCATTGTGGCAGAGGGAAGTAATCCGGGTAACTGCAATCTCGATTCCATTCGCTTCGTGCGGGATGACGGGCGTGTGGACGGGTTTGCCCAAATTGCGGCGGTGAGTGCCAATGCGCAAAACGGTTTCGTTTTCACGGACGGAATTGCCAATACCGCTCTTGACGGCGCGTATCTTGGTTGGAACAACGTGATGGCGGATGGAAAGAAGAGCTTTACCGTCAAATATCGCTCAACCACGGGCGGAACGCTCACCGTGTATGAGACGGGTGTGGGCGACAAGATTCTTTGCACCGTGACGTTGGAAGCGGACGGAGAATGGCACACGGTAACCGTAGAATGTCGCGATACCGATGCCGATCCCAGCCCCATCTACCTCTCCTTTGTGGCAAACGGAGGCGAGGAAATTGATGTGAGCGTGGATTGGTTCAGCTTTGAAAAAGAATAAAACGTTTGGGAGAGGATCCGCCGGATTCTCTCCCTTTGTATGCAAAACGTCACAAAAAATACGCCCTTTTAATCCCTCAATTTTGCACAATTTGAAACGCGTTTTTTAAAGGGGTTCTATTGACAAATGCACGGTTGTATGATATAATTTTTTTATTCTAAGGAACATTTTTTCGGTTCCGAATTTATGGGAGGCATCGAATGGAACTCAACAACAAACGCCCCGATAATATGGCGCGCATCACCACACGGGAGCTTGCCGACAAGTTCATTGACGAGCAGGTCAAGGAGCTTCGCACGCAGATCGGAGATAAAAAGGTACTCTTGGCGCTTTCGGGCGGCGTGGATTCCTCGGTCGTTGCGGCGCTTTTGATCAAGGCGGTGGGCAAACAGCTCACCTGTGTTCACGTCAACCATGGACTCATGCGCAAGGGCGAGAGTGAGCAGGTCATCGAGGTGTTTGGCAAGGAGCTGGATGCCAATCTGATCTATGTCGATGCCACCGACCGTTTCCTTGATCTTCTGGCAGGGGTATCCGAACCTGAAAAGAAGAGAAAGATCATCGGCGGCGAGTTCATCAAGGTGTTTGATGAGGAAGCGTCCAAGCTCAAGGGAATTTCCTTCCTGGCGCAGGGAACCATTTACCCCGATATTCTGGAGTCCGACGGCGTCAAGGCGCACCACAACGTGGGAGGACTCCCCGAGGACATGCAGTTTGAATTGGTCGAGCCTGTCCGTCTGCTTTATAAGGACGAGGTGCGCGTCGTAGGTGAGGCGTTGGGACTCCCGCACGCAATGGTCTACCGTCAGCCGTTCCCGGGACCGGGACTGGGCGTCCGTTGCCTCGGAGCCATTACGCGTGACCGTTTGCACGCTTTGCGCGAGGCGGATGCCATTTTGCGCGAGGAGTTTGACAAGAGCGGACTTGCCGAGCACGTTTGGCAGTACTTTATTTCGATCCCCGATTTCAAGAGTGTTGGCGTGCGCGACAGCAAGAGATATGAGGGCTGGCCCGCGATCATCCGTGCGGTCAATACCACCGATGCCATGAGCGCTACCATCGAGGAGATTCCTTATAGCGTTCTGCACACAGTCACCGCGCGCATCACAAGCGAGGTAGAGGGTATCAACCGCGTTCTTTACGATCTGACGCCCAAGCCCGTCGGAACGATTGAGTGGGAATAATCTTACTGTCCAACCCCAATCGAAAATAGCTTAAAAAGCCAAAATCGAATATTCTCATAGAGGGAAGAAAAAGCCTTGTGAATGACCGTTCACAGGGCTTTTTGTATGTGCATTTGAGATTTGTTTGCGTTTTTTCGACAAAAATGCAAATAGTTGACAGGTATTTGACGGTTTTTAAAAAAAGATGTTGCAAAATCGCGTTAAATATGTTATACTGTTTAAGAATGGGATCGATTTTAGTGGCGATCCCCCCTCGACCCCTGCGAAAAATGTATGAAACGGCGGAAGCAGTATGGAAAATATGAATCATTTGCAGAGTGTGGTAAACCAATTTGTGATCCATGGCAATATTCAAAAAATTGAAAAGGTCAACAAAGGGTATATCAACTCTACTTACCGCGTGGAGACCCTTTCCGAACGCAACCATACCCACCAGTATATTCTTCAACGTATTAACACCAACGTCTTTCCGGACGTGGATGCGTTGATGAGTAATTTTAAGCTGACTACCGAACATTTGCGCGACCACCTGCAGATGCCCGGAGAACACGAATGCGGAACGGTACAGACGCCGCGACTTACAAAGGATGGTAAACTGTACTTTGAGGATGCGTCGGGCTCGTGGCGCTTGATGACCTATTTCGATCATGTCTATTCTTTGGATATTCCCGATTCCTCCGAGGTGTTTTATTACGCGGGCGTTTCCTTTGGTCGGTTTGTCAAAGCAATGTGCTCGGTTGATGCCTCAAAGATCTATGAAGTGATTCCGAACTTCCACAATACCAAAAGTCGGTATCTGGATTTGGAAGAAGCGATTGCGCGCGACCCTGTAAAGAGAGTTGAGGGCGTCGAAAAAGAGATCGCTTTCATCCGCGCCCACACCGATCTGTTCGGAAAAATCTCCGAAGCATTGGAAAGCGGAAGAATCCCCACGCGAATCTGTCACAATGACTGTAATCTGAACAACATTCTGTTTGATGAACACACGCATCTCCCGGTTGCCATTATCGATTTGGATACCGTGATGCTCTCGTCGCCTCTTTATGATTTTGGTGACAGCATGAGAATCGGTACGAACACGGCAAAAGACGACGAAAAGGATCTGAGCAAGGTATCCTGCAATCTCGATCTTTATGAAATGTATGCACGCGGCTATCTGGAAGCCTGCGGTGATATTTTAACGCGGGAAGAGCTGGAGCTGTTGCCTTATGCGGCTTTGATCATTACATCGGAGGACGGTATTCGCTTCCTGATGGATCACATCAACGGTGATACCTATTACACCATTGATTATTTCGGACAAAATCTCGATCGATCCCGTACGCAGCTAAAGCTGTTGGAGGATATGGAGAGAAAGCTGCCCGAGATCAGAAAGATCCTGCAAAAAATTTATGATGAGCATGGATTGGATGCCAACGCTTTGTAAAAATATGAAAGTAGATGGAGTATAACATGAAAGCTATCAGAGCAATTGTGCCTGCCGCGGGAAAGGGAAGCCGTTTACAAAAAATCAGCGGCGATCTCCCCAAGGCAATGTTCCCGATCGGGAAAAGACCGATGCTGGAATTCGCTTTGGAGAATATCTCTTTTATTGATCAAAACGAGATCTTTATTGTCGTAGGCTACGGCAAAGAAAAGATCATGGATCACTTTGGAGACCGCTACCACTATGTGGAACAGAAACAGCAGCTTGGTACGGGACATGCCGTTATGGAGTGTGCCGAAGCGTTTACGGATTTTGACGGAAGTGTTTTGGTTACTTTCGGAGATATGCCTCTGTTCCGCCGCGAGGAGATGGAAGAGATGTGTCGGCAGCATGCCGAAAATGGAGCGGACTGCACCTTGATGACCGCAGAAAATGCATCTCTTAAGCTGTGGGCGCGCGTCCTGCGCGATGAAAACGGTCGATTTGCCGGAATTGTCGAGGGCAAGGACTGTACGCCGGAGCAGGCAACCATCAAGGAGCTGTTTTCCGGAGTGATGGTGTTCAACAGCAAATCCCTCTTCCGTATCTTGCCCGAGGTGGGATGCGCAAATGTGCAAAAGGAATATTACATCACAGAGGTGCCTGAGCTGATGGTCAAGCGCGGGTTGAAGGTTGAAACCTACTTTACCAAGGACGGTGACGATCTGCGCGGTATTAACACGCCCGAGGATCTTGAAATCTGTGAGCGTATTTTGGACAAGCGCTTAAAGAAAACGCTTGAAACCGCTGTTAACGTTTAAATGTTTCAATGAATAAAGCAAAAGCCTTGTGGACGGATGTTCACAAGGCTTTTGGGCTTTTATAAGTTCGAAAAAGATTATCGACATCTTTCGCACGCGGCGAGGAAATTGTCAAACAGGATGTATTCGGGAGTGCGTTCGCCACGCAAAGCAAGTTCGGGATGCCATTGCGTTGCAAAGACGTTGTGTTCCTTCCATTCAATGGCTTCGGCAACGCCGTCGTCCGTCGTGGCAACTACCGAGAGATCGGGGGCGATACGGTCCAACTCCCATGCGTGGTAGCTGTTGACCGTTGTTCGCTCGCAGCCGAACATATCGTAAACGAAGGAACCTTTGACAATGTTGATCTCATGCTTGTGTGCGGTATCATTTTCGTGTGCCTTGGAATCGGGGAGACGGCGAAGGCTGCCGCCGAAAAAGACGTTGATTGCCTGATGTCCGCCGCAAATGCCGAGGATGGGCTTTTTTGCTTCGTAAAAACGGCGGATGAGTGCGCTGTCCAGCGCGTATTCGTCTACGGGAGGATCCTTTTCGAGCGGGGCGCCGTTATAATATACGGGCGGGATATCGGTGGGGGATCCGGGAATGATGAGTCCGTCGCAAATATTGCAGACCGAGTCGATCGCCTCCTCGGAGAGCACCGCGAGCACACCTGCGCCGTATTGCTTTGCCAGATGCATATAGTCCTCGGCTGCATACCAACGAGTGTTCCAAACGGCGTTTTCGACTCCCAGATTCAGATAGCGAAGAGAGATTGCGAGATTCATATGGTGCTCCTTTTCGTTTGTGGTTTTGAAGATGATCTTATTATAGCACAAATATTCGGAGTTTGCAAGACAAAAATATTTTATCGTTTATCTATTGCAAAACAGGAGCTTTTATGGTATGATTTTTTTGAAGATGCGATGGAATCAAGATGATGAAATGGAGAAAAAACGATGGGAAGAGGCGTGGCGATTTCCGAATCTTTGCCGCAAAGTGAGCGACAGATATGTAAATATTCTCGCGCGTATGTCGAAATTACCAATATCTGCAATATGAATTGCTCCTTTTGCCACGGTCATAAGCGCGCACCGCGTCGCATGACAAAAGAGGAGTTTGCCTGCGTGTTGGATCAATTGGAAGAGATCACGCAATACGTGTATTATCACCTCATGGGAGAGCCGTTGACGCATCCCGATCTGCCGCTGTTTTTGAAGATGGCAAAGGCACGTGGATTCAAGTCTGTCATCACCACCAACGGTACGCTCCTTGAAACGCGCGGAAAAGCTGTTTTGGAGGCCGGCGTGCATAAGGTCAGCATCTCGCTCCACAGCTTTGAAAACGGCACAGAGGAGGCGCATTTCAACTATCTTGCCAAGGTCTCCGCGTTTGCCGATGCGGCATCCGAGCGTGGAACGATTGTGGTGCTTCGCCTTTGGAATCGCGGCCTTGATGAAGGAAAAAACGACACCGTGCTTGCCTTTTTACGAAAGAGCTTGGCGGGAGAGTGGAAAGAGGAAACGCGCGGTATCCGCGTGCGGGACAAAATTCACATCGAATGGGGAGACCGTTTTGAATGGCCCGATGAGAATGCCGCGATGCAAGGGAACGACGTTTTTTGCTACGGATTGCGGGATCATTTTGGAATTCTTTGCGACGGAACCGTGGTGCCATGCTGTCTTGACAGTGAGGGCGTGATCGCGCTGGGAAATCTGTTTCGCGAGTCTCTTTCCGAGATTTTAATGTCACCGCGTGCCGCTGCAATGCGGGAAGGCTTTTCCTGCAGGCGGGCATCCGAGGAGCTTTGCCGCCGATGCGGATACGCCCAACGCTTTGCGGTGAAATAAAATATGCGTTTTTTCGATATGTATTGACAAATTCTGTACAATCGTGTACAATAAGATGGAATAGAAATGTAAAAAGGAGATCGTTATGAAATACGTTCAAAAGCAATGGGCGGTTTTGCTGTTGGCGCTTGTTTGCATCGTTTCGATGGTATCCTGCCAACGCCCGGAGGAATCGACTCCCACGGATTGGTTGCAGGTGGCAGACGAGAGCATCAAGGATGCCTCTTATACGGCAACAATCGAAACCTCTTTTTCTACGACTGATGGTGCCATGAAGGATGCCGTCGCAGCTCTGGAACGATCCAAGACGACCTTGGCGGTACAGGGAGACGCCTTTTCGATCGATATGCAGGTCAAGCTGGGAAGCACCGAAATGAATCGCACTTACGTGATGGCAAACGGGACGCTTTATCATACCAATACCCTGCAGGTGGGCGAGGAGACTGTTACCGTTCGGCAAAAGGCAACGGTATCCGCGCTGGATCTGTATCTGACGTTGGAGGATGTGAGCGTGGGCGCGACGATCGGACATGATGATTTTAACACCAAGACGCTGACCCAAAACGGAGAGCAGTATCGCGTGACGTGTACCGATATTCATGGGGATGCGTTGATTGCCTTGAACACCATTTTCTCGGCTCCGTTTGAAGATGCGACTTTGCTTGTCAATGATGCAAGATATGAAGCGATCATCGAAAACGGAATGTATACAAAAACGCTTCTGCACATCGATTACACTGTTTTGAGCAATGGCGAAAGCTACGAATTTACAGCGACGCGTACCACAACCTATGCGTATCCCGATGCCGTCACGGTCACA
>JAZQXI010000110.1:0-4623 GCA_045632805.1 Eubacteriales bacterium
CTCACGGGTATCCGCGCATGCGAAAAGACCATGCCCGGCGTTCCCCAGGTCGCAGTCTTTGACACGGGCTTCCATCAGACCATGCCCGACTATGCATATATGTATGCGCTTCCTTATGAGTATTATGAAAAGTACCGCATCCGCCGTTACGGCTTCCACGGTACCAGCCACCGTTACGTCAGCATGCGCGCGGCTGCAATGCTCGGCAAGAACGCAGCAGATGGACTTAAGGTCGTAACCTGCCACCTCGGTAACGGTTCCTCTATCGCGGCTGTTAAGGACGGCAAGTGCTACGATACCACCATGGGTCTGACTCCTCTGGAAGGCATCATGATGGGTACCCGTTGCGGTTCCATCGACCCCGCGATCGTTCCCCTCTTGATGAAGAAGGAGAATCTGACCGCAGACGAGATCGACACCGTGATGAACAAGAAGTCCGGTATGCTGGGTATTACGCAGAGAACCAGCGACAACCGCGATATCGAAGAGGCTGCAAGAGGCGGCGACAAGCGCGCACAGCTCGTTGAGAACATGGTCGTTCATCAGCTGACCAAGTACGTAGGTTCCTATGCGGCTGCAATGGGCGGCGTTGACGCAATCACCTGTGCAGGCGGTATCGGTGAGAACAATGCTCACTACCGTTCCCGTGTTGCAAAGAACCTTGAGTTCATGGGCGTTAAGATCGACGAGGAGCTGAACCAAAAGGCGATCCGCGGTGCGGCAGAGGTCGATATCTCCACGCCCGACTCCAAGGTTCGTGTGCTGGTCATCCCCACCAACGAGGAATTGATGATCGCAAAGGATACCGAGGAGCTTGTTAAGGCTCTCTGAGTTTTGACGGTGCGTTATGGTTGAAGCGATAGAAACATTTTTTCTGGAGACGGTTGGCAGAGAGCTGTGCGTGTTTTTCTGCTCGATGATCCCGATTATCGAGTGTCGTGGCGCTGTGCCTCTCGGCTGGGCAATTGGATTGCCATGGTGGCAGACGGGTTTATACGCGCTTGCCGGAAATCTTTTGCCTGTTCCGTTTATCCTGTTGTTCATTCGCGTTGTCCTTCGTTGGATGGCGAATAGCCATGTCAAATTTTTCAACAAGATCGTCGATTGGCTCAACCGCAAGGTGGAGAAGCACAAGGGGACGATTGAGAAATACTCCTATGTTGGTGTTGGCATTTTTGTAGCGATTCCGCTGCCGGGCACGGGTGCGTGGACAGGATCATTGATTGCCGCGGTGCTGGGATTGGAGTGGAAACGCTCTTTTCTGGCGGCTGTCATCGGTGTGCTTTGCGCCACCTCGATCATGACTTTGATCTCTTATGGCGGTCTTGCCGCGATCTTTGGATAAACAGACGAAAAAATGTGGGGAAAGCCTTCTCAAAGGTTTTCCCCACGTTCTTTATCCAATCTACATATAAAAAACGGTACAAGACGAAATGATATGCCTCCCAAAAGTGTCTGACTTTTGGGAGGCATATCAAATTCTCTGTCCTGTTTCTGCCGATAGGCATTAAATTTCAGCATTGCCTTTTAGACAGTTATCTACAGCAATATTTTCTTCTTTGTTTTTGGGATCAACCTCGGGAAAGCAAAGCAAATAGTAGTCACATTCGTCGCAACAACACTCAAAGCCTTGCTCTCCGTTGCCAAGACAAACGGTAGGCTCATCGGGTATCAGTTCTATGCCGGTAATATCCGTTATCCTTTTTTGAATATTCTTACTCATATATCCCCCTATTACAGCATACAAAAAGTGCGCCAACCGAAGTTGCCGCCCCATAAGGAAGTATTTGTATGTAGGAGGTATTGTGACCGATTTGGGTCACAATACCTCTTGCTGTGTTATACGGCTTCTTTTGTGCCCTTGGTTCTGCCGTGAAGCACGATGCAATCGTCCTCTTTGGCGGTGGGCAGGTTAATGATGCCGACAGCATTGTAGTAAATCTCGATTTTTTGTTTTCTGTGTCCGCTGCTCTTATCGGGAGCGTGGACAAGTATCTTATCAACCAAATCGTTAAGCATTTCTGAGGTCAGTTCCTCGGGATCGGTGTACTTGCGAACATTGGCAAGCAGTTGCTTCAAATCCTTCAACTGTTCTTCGCCGTTTTCAATCAAGTCCTCAAGCTCGGCAATTTTGTGCCTGACTTCCTCTTGTTCCTTTTCATATTCAGAAGAAAGAAGGTCAAACTTTGCGTCGGTAATTCTTCCCGTTGCCATATCCTCATAGGTTCGCTTGAATATGAGGTCAAGGGTTTGGTCGCGTTGCTTTAGGCTTACGATTTCCTTCTTCGCATTTGCTATGGAGCGTTCGCGCACTCTGTCCGCTTTTTCAATTTCCTCACGCACAAAGCTTTCCTCAAACTGCTGCACATACGAGAGCATACTCTTGATATGCCTGAACACCAAGTTCATCAGCGTTTGCTGACGGATATAATGCACCGTACAAGAGCTTGTATCCTTTCGGTATTGAGAGCAATTAAAGAAGTCTTGGCTATCGTCGAAGTACTTGGTCGTGCAGTAATAGAGCTTTGAGCCGCAATCCGCGCAAAAGACCTTGCCGGAGAAGATGCTGACCTTACCCGTTGCCGTCGGTCTGCGCTTGTTTTCGCGTATCTTTTGCACGATCTCGTAGGAATTCTCATCAATGATGGCAGGGTGAGTGTTTAAAAACACCATCTGCTTTTCCACGGGATTGTTTACGCGTTTACTGCTCTTGGGACTTTTGTTGGTCGTTCGGAAGTTGACCGTATGACCGAGATATTCAAGTCGCTCCAAGATACGCCCGATTGTCGCGTGATCCCACTTATAGGGATTACCCTTGTAGGGTTTACCTGCCTTTTCGGCTACATAAGCGGCGGGTGTTAAGATGTTTTCTTCTTTCAGCGTTTTAGCAATCTGTGCGGGACCATATCCGCCGATGCAAAGCTTGAAGATTTTCCTAACCACCTCTGCGGCAACCTCGTCGATTTCCCAAACGTCCTTGTTTTCAGCGCTCTTAACATATCCGTAAGGCGGCTTGGAACAAAGGGGCTTTCCGCTTTCACCCTTCATTTTGAGGGTTACGCGAATCTTCTTCGCCGTATCTCTTGCGAAAAGCTCGTTGAAGAAATTGCGGATGGGTGTCATATCGAAGTCGGTCTGTACCGCGGAATCAACTCCGTCGTTGATGGCTATGAAGCGAACGTCATTGTCGGGAAACAGCATATCGGTGTATAATCCAACTTGGAGAAAGTTTCTGCCAAGACGGGACATATCCTTGACGATAACCGTGCCGATCTCTCCGTTCTCAATCATTTGCTCCATTCTACGGAAATCGGGACGGTCAAAGTTTGTGCCCGAGTATCCGTCATCTACAAAGAATTGCAGATTTTTGAAGCGGTTTCTTCGTGCGAAGTCGTTGAGTAATGCTTTTTGGTTGACTATACTGTTGCTCTCACCCTCACGTCCATCGTCTTGCGATAGGCGGCAGTAGAGAGCCGTAATTCTGTTTTCATTCAGTTGTCTGTTCAAATAGGCTCCTTTCCGACAACCGATACAGTATTATCGCTTGTCTTTATTATATCATATTTTTGAAAAGATTTCAACACTTTACAACGATAAAGTCTGCATTTCATTGTGAACTTTTTTCCTCCCTCATTCTTCGCATAATTTTCTGAAACAGATTTTCGGGAGCATCGGGATTGAAATGACCGACCACCTCGTAGGTTGTATGACCCTCTTCTGCCGTGAAATCGAACGCTGAGGCAGGGGTATCAACATCTATCCTAAACAGCTTTCTGCCCGTATCAACAACGGGTGGCATAGGTGGCATAGGATTTTCTTCCCAATGCTTTTCATACTCGGCTAATCTTTCGTCGATATACTTTTCTAATTCTTTACTCATCCAATGTCCTCCTTATTGTTGATCTCGTTCATCTTGGCTCTTGCCATTGCCTTGCGTTCTTCGGTGTAAGGATCGGTGATGCGATAAGCGAACCTTTTCTTGTCAATCTCAAAGGAAAGGCATCCAAGCTCGTCATCGTCGGTCAGCCGACAGAGGTTTGGGAACTTTTTGGCAAAGGCAAGCAGCCGTTTCTTCAAAGCGGTGTTGTGTGTCCGTATCACTACGGGCGCGGGTGTTTCGTCAAAATAGATTTCGGTTGTCTTTTCGTTCTTTTTCTTATTTGTAATCATAAAGTCCTCCTAATTCGGGTTGTTTTTTGAAGTAAGGCGTTTTTCGCTCAAAAAGTCTCGGTCAAGAGCGTGGAAAAATGCTGATTTTTCAATAGAAAATGCCTTTATGGTGTGGGATACGTTTTGAGGTGTCAGAAACGGAAAATGCGGTTTTTCTTCGGTCAAGACCGTAAAACTGCTTTCGCGGGCGGTAGCAATTTTCTACGGTCAAGACCGTTTGCTTAAATGATCCAAGTATGGTGGACACGCGGTGTCCATCCTAAAATCAAAGATTCAAAATGCGCCTTTGATCTCATGTTTTTAAGTGGTCAAAATGACCACTTGAAGCGCCGCATCCAACGTGTCAAAATGACCCTTTGCTCCTTTGTGATCAAGTGTTCGTTTTGAGCACTTGATTTCATCGGGCGGTTTCCACCCGATGATCGTTTGGGGAACCAATGGGTCAAAATGACC
>JAZQXI010000111.1:0-5653 GCA_045632805.1 Eubacteriales bacterium
CTTTGGCGTAAAAGCGCAAGCGCCTTTCGCGGGGTTCAAGCCGTGAAACTCACACATATAAAAAATAAAACCGATGCATTGCATCGGTTTTATTTTTTATGGGGTGAGATATGGGGCTCGAACCCACGACCTTCAGGGCCACAACCTGACGCGCTAGCCAACTGCGCCAATCCCACCATCTAAAAATGGCGTGCCTTGAGGGATTCGAACCCCCGACCTACTGCTTAGAAGGCAGTTGCTCTATCCAACTGAGCTAAAGGCACATCACAAGAAATGCTCCTGCTATAGGAGCATTCCTTGTTGGAGCGAGTGATGGGAATCGAACCCACGCGGCCAGCTTGGAAGGCTGGAATTCTACCATTGAACTACACTCGCATTTGATGTGTGCTCATCACAAGTACCTGCATATTATATCATATCAAGACTTTTTTGTCAAGAGTCTTTTTCAAAAAAATACTGATTTTTTTAAAATATTTTTGAGCTTGCTGTAAAAGCAGAAAAAAGATTCGGAAAATTCAACTTTTGTTCACGAAGTTATCTAAAATAATTGGTAAACAAGACAAATCATCCGCATATGATGGATTTTTAGCGCATATTTTTTGAATAAATGGTTAACTTTGAATGAAATGTATTGACAAAATGTGACGGTAAGAGTATAATTCTTTCATAATATAGCAAGAAAAGCTATATTTATAAAAATTTTTATTTGGAGGAAAAATCCATGTTGTGTTTCAACCTTCCGAGAAAAACAGCAGCTATGATCCAGGTCTGGGGATGTATCGCCCTGGTTCTCGTTGCTATTTTCCTCACCTTCGCGCCCATTATCACCATTGATCTGGTCGACGAAGACACCGCGGCTATGGTAGAGGATTTCTTGTACGAACTCGACCTGACCGAAGAACCCATCGACATTCCCGAAAAGCTCGAGGTTACTTCTCTTAAGCTTCTTGGCTCCATCAGCCTGATTTCTAAGACGATTAGTGTTGCAGGTGATGAGAATCCTTCCGAAAAGGATGTAAAAGAGCTGGAAGAGATGATGAAGGGCGAAGAGGGTCAGAACACCATGCTGACGGTTGCTGCAATCGTTGCTACCATTACCGATGTGTTTGGCGGCGAGGAAAACGAGGAAGCAGGCTTGGTTGGCATGATTCTGAACGTTCTCGTTGTGGTGGTATGCTTGATCTACTGCTTGATCTTCACGCTGATCGCTCCCGTTGTTTACATCATTGTTGGCTTGACCGCGCTGATCCCCGCGCTGACCAACATCAAGGATCCCGCAGCAGTTTCCGCAAAGGTCGCAAAGAAGCTCCCCGGTATGCTGAGCTTCCCGATGATTTTCATCCTGTTCCAGTGCGTTATTCCCACCCTGCACTACGGTTGGGGTGCTATGGGACTGTGGATCGTCGCATTCGTATGCACTCTTCTTAACGTTGTTGTTTCCAGAATGCGCATGTATGATGCAGGTGAGATGAAGTACCTCAATATCATGCAGCCCGTTTCTCTGGTTGCAGTTGCAGGTTATCTCGTATTCTTCTTCAACATCATCAAGACCGGCGTGTTCCACACCTTTATCACAGGTCACTGGGGTGAGGCTGTTATCATGGCAACCGCTGCCGGTGTTGCAGAGGAAGAGGTTGTTTCCAACGGTTATATCGTTGATGCTGTTTTGGTTCTGCTTGCAGTTCTGTTCGTTGCTTCTTCGATCGACTACCTCAAGAATGTTCTTCAGCGTATCTCCTGCGCTTCCAAGAAGGGCGGCGATTGCCATATCGCATATGCAATTTTGATGGTTGCGGCTGCGGTTCTTCCCATGGTCGTTCTGAATTCTCAGAATTACTACACCGATATGACCAATCTTGACGCTGAGCCTGCAGGCTCCTTCCTCGACGGTTTGACCACCGAGGGTGAGGCTGCTTTGACGATGGCTTTGATTGGTGCAATCATCGCTGTTGCAGCAGAAATCGTACTTATCGTTCTTAAGAAGGTTCTTTGCGAAGATGTTTCTAAGGAAACGATCGCGGCTGTGGTTACCGGCGAAGCAAAGACTCCCGAAGAGAAGCTTGCTGAGGCAGAGGCTACTCTTGCAGCAGCTAAGGCAGCAGCAGAGGCAAATCTTGCAGCAGCCCAGGCTACTGTGGCTGCAGCAGAAGCAGCTAAGGCAGCAGAAGCAGCAGCTCCCGTTGCTGAAGAAGCTCCCGCAGCAGAAGAGGCTCCCGTTGCTGAAGAGGCAGCAGAGGAGACCAAGGATACTGCTGACGTGCAGTAATCCAAAACACTGAAAACTTTTCGCCCCTTGCGGATCTTCCGCAAGGGGCGTTTTCTATACAAAAACACCGACGTGTGTGCGTTTTTGCACTTACGTCGGTGTTTTTGTGTTTGTTTTGGGGATGTCTTTAGGATCAATTAGAGAAAGACCGCACTGATCGCAATGCGCTTGATAGCTCTTGTGCATCCGTCCACACGCAACGCATACGTAGCCGTGGGAAGCGTTGGGATCAAGATTGAGAGGATAAGGAAGTGAACGAAAACGGATCAGATCGGCACCCTCGCAATAGTATTGGTAAGAGCCCGTTTTTTGTTCGAATCGCATATGCTGTTTTTTGCCGTTTGGCTTTTTGAGAATCAGCGCTGTGTGCAAGCGGAAATCGTATCCGCCGTCCCGACGTCCGTGCAAGGGCTCCTCTGTAGCGGTGTAGGTGTGAGAGAGCTTGGAGGTCATAATTTTGCCGACCAAAGCGCGACGTGTGATGAATTGATGGATGCGGAACAGGAAAAAACCGATTCCGGCGGCGATCAACATCCATACAAGCATGCGCCATCCTTCCATGCGCTTCTCCGGCGGATAGGTTTGATGATTGAGGTTGTAGGAAACGGCGGCACCGTAAAAAACAGCGAGCCAAAGCAGATACAGAAGGACGCGACGAAGCTCTTTTTTGAGTACGTAGCGCCGTAAATCGGCATTTTGAGGCGGAAGCTTGACCATCGAGTCCTCCTTTCAACAACGGTTTTGGTGGGGAATTTTATACTCTCATTGTAATATATCGACTGGAAATTGTCAAGCATTTTTGCAAAAAAATCACACACGTCACACGAAAAAGCGGCATACACTGGCACAGAAGATCAAATTGTGAGAAAAAGGGGGAGAAGAAATATGAATTTACAGCCACAAATGAACCGTAACGATCCGCCGCGCTTCCGTCCGCCGCTTGCAGGGTGTGTAGCACGCGATTTTGGCATGGCAAATGCGTTGAAAAGCTGTTACATAGAAGCGTTTTCCATGATTGCGGCAAATATCTATCGAAGCTTGCGATGCGCGGAACGGGATCGGACACTCTCCGAACTGTTTGAAGCGATCGCCGTGGAGGAGCTGGAAAAATTCCGCCTCTTGGGCGAATTGATCATCGCGCTTGGCGGAGACGGTGAGCTTCGCTCCTGTCGTCGCCGCACGGGCGGCTATGCTCTTCGCGGTGAAGAGGCGCACGTTTTTTTAGAAGAGAGCCTTGCCGAACGGAAACGGAATATTGACCGCTACGAAACCTTGATGAGCAAAACGGGAGATCGTGTGGTGCGTTCGGTTTTGGCAAAGCTTCTCTCTGGGGAACGCAGAATCCTGGACCGCCTGCGCGAGCATTGCGGATAAAAGATGCGATTTGATCTCAAAATGTCGTAGATTTCAGTCGCATGCGACAAAAAACGAGAAAATAGATGACAAAATCATACATCTTGTGTTTCATTTCGGTATAAAAATACAATATCATGGAGAAAAATGCCGAAAAAGTATTGACAAAATATTGCTGTTTTGATAAAATAAAAAGAGAAGATGTCGAAAGGAGGATGTGTCGATGCTACGGGGATATTATGGCAGACGTCGAAGATCACGCGCAGGGCTGTTGGCACTGCTCTTGTTTTTGACGGCGCTTTTGTTGGTGTCCTGTGTCGCAGGTTCGGGTGTGCTTTGGGTCAAGGGACTTTTTGGATTGGATATTGCCGATTATGCCGCAGAACCCACCGAGCGGACGCACGATTCCGACAGCGAGGCGGGTCAGACACTCTGTGAGAGCGTTTCGATTCTCCTTGGCGACAGCTTGACATTGCACCCCTTCGGGGGGAGCGCTGAGGCAGTTCGGTTATACCGTGACACGATCCTCGATCACATGATGCGCAAGAGCTATGCGAAATACACGGGAAATGCAGACCTGATAGGGGATGCGCAGGCGGCGTATCCGCACGCGCTGTTTACTACCGTGATCCCCCAAAAGGATTTTGAGAATACGGTTTACCGCTATTTTGGCGGAAATACGGTCGATCATAGGAGCGGCGCCTTATATAGCTATCTCGATCGAGCCGATTGCTATACGACCGTAGGCGGCACGAGAGAGAGCCGCGTGGAGATTCAGCCCACTTTGATAGAAGAAACTGCGAATACCTATCGCATGGAGTTTTACCTGTCCGACGGGACAGCGGAATCGGAGCTTTATCGCGCGATTTTTGTCAAGCGGCAGGAGGGAGCGCCTTATCTTAAGGCTCTGCAAACTATATAAACATAACGGCGTATTGAAAAGCAGTACGCCGTTGTTTAGATTTTTAGATATACTTTTTGTTTTATTCTTCAAAAATGTCCGATTTTCTCCAAAAAATCGACTTATAGTAATAGAGGAGTATATCCTCAAAGGAAGGAGACTGTCAATGAATCGTGATGCTCGGACACCGACAAAAGAGTCAAAAGCTGTAAGCGATGAGGAGATCATCGAGTTGTATTGGCAAAGGAACGAAGATGCCATTGCTTTGACCGACCGCAAATACGGCAAGTATCTTTTTACCATCGCCTACAATATCATTCACAATGAGTTGGATTGCGAGGAGTGCCTCAATGATACCTATCTCGGCACATGGAATCGTATTCCGCCGGCGCGCCCTTCTATCTTTCATGTGTTTCTCTCCCGAATCACACGCAATATCGCCGTGGATAAGTACAAGAGGGAAACTGCCGCCAAGCGTATCCCTTCGGAGATGATGGTGGCGCTTGAAGAAATGGAGGACGCGATGCCCGATCATGCGCTTTCCATGGAGGAGGAATTCGCTCTGCGAGAGCTTAGCGGTGTGCTTGGCGCGTTTATCAAATCGCTGAACGACCGCGAGGAATTCATCTTCGTGTGCCGTTATTACTATGCGGACAAACTGGGGCAGATCGCAAAAATGCTGGAGATCAGCGAAAAAACGGTCGCGCGAGAGCTGGCAGGGATGAAGGAATCCTTGCGGGCAAAGCTTCTCGAGAAAGGATTTTCGTATGAATAAAAAGCAAAGACTCTTTTTGGACGCGGTATCCGAGATCGATGACGACGTATTGACACGAACTTCCAAAAAAAGATTCTTTTTATTGGAGAGATTGAAGATGAGAAACAGAAAACGCAATTGGTTCATCGGTATCAGCTCCGCGGCGGCAAGCATCCTTTTGCTTGTCATTGGCATCATGCTGATCATGCAAAATCTGACTCCCGGTACAGGAGGCGGAACACAGCCCAACGTCCCGCCCGTGGGAGATCCGAAACAAGTTCCTGTTTATCAAGGCATGACCGTTTCCAACGAAATGCCCGTGATCGAGAGTGCATCCGCGCCCTTTGAGTCGCTTGTGTTGAGCAATTCGAATCACGTC
>JAZQXI010000112.1:0-9556 GCA_045632805.1 Eubacteriales bacterium
ATTTTATCCGTTTTCACGATTCCTTGCGCGGCGTGATGACGCTACATACGCAAGGAGAAGAAATCTTTTATCGCAGCGGCGGTGTGGAGCTTCCCCGCAGTCGCATCATCGCGCGGCGGCTATCGGAGCTTTGCGGCTACAAGCTTTCTGTTGCCGAAGGGCTTGCCTCTTACGGAGGACTCACCGATTGGTGTGTGCAAAAACGCGGTTTGCCTTCCTTTACCGTAGAATGTGGCAAGGGAGAAAATCCGCTCCCCGCATCCGACAGTTCGGGAATTTATCTGCGCTTGCGCCATGCACTCTTTGCATTTCCCACCTTGCTTTGAGCTTACGTCTTTCAAAATTGCAAAAAAGCATTGAAAATCCCGCTTTGATATGATATAATATTAGGAAGAAAACAAAGAAGGGATCTTTTTATGGTGGACGTTTCTGTTGTTGCATGCGACTCTTATCAAGCGGACACGGTGCGCGATGCGCTGAACCGACTGCTGGCACCGCTTGGGGGATTGGACTGGGTCAAACCAAACATGCGAATTGTCATCAAAGCGAATCTCGTATCCATGATGAAGCCCGAGGCTGCGGCAACCACGCACCCCGCTCTTTTGGTCGCGCTTGTGGAAATGCTGACCAAAATGGGCGCACAAGTAGTGATTGGAGACAGCCCCGGGGGGCTTTACAATGCCATGGCGCTCAACCGTATCTATGCGGCAACCGGTATGCGAGATGCGGAGCGCGCAGGTGCGTCTCTCAACCAGGATTTCTCGATCAAAGAGGTCCATTTTGACAACGCACTCGCGGCGCATGATTTTACATATACCGCTTATTTGGATCAGGCAGACGCGATCATCAATTTTTGCAAGCTCAAGACACACGGCATGATGGGTATGAGCGCGGCGGTCAAAAACATGTTCGGTGCCGTTCCCGGAACGTTCAAGCCCGAATACCACTTCCGCTACCCCGACTACAAGGATTTTGCATCCATGCTGATCGATCTCAACCGTTATTTTGCTGATAAGATCCAGCTTTGCATCGCGGACGCTGTGGTCGGAATGGAAGGCAACGGACCTACACAAGGAACACCGCGCAAAATCGGCGCACTGTTGGCTTCCGTGTCTCCTTATTCTTTGGATCTGGCATGCGCCCATCTGATCGGTCTTGGGGTCAAGGACATTCCCACCTTGCAGGTCGCACATGAACAGGGATATATTCCCGAAAGTGCCTCGGAGCTGTCCGTTTCCGGCTCTCTTTCGGACTTTTCCGTCAGCGATTATCAAAACATCCACATCCGCAAAAGCCTGCAATTTGAGGGACACGGAAAATTTGCGGCAATGTTTGTCCGCTCTGCACTTCGCGCCGAGCCGCACCCATCCGATAAGCTCTGCATTGGATGCAAAAAATGTGCGGAGATTTGCCCCGCACACGTCATTACGATGGTAAACAACCGCCCACGCATTGACCGCAGTCGATGCATCGGCTGTTTTTGCTGTCAGGAATTTTGTCCCGTGGGGGCGATGAAGGTCCACAGACCTTTGATTGCCCGTATCCTCAATCACAGAAAATAATATGAATCAATGGATCGATTGGAACTGTCGCCTTTTGCCAACGGGACTATTTCCCGAACAAGCCGCACAAGCAAACGCACAAGCCATACACCAAATGCATGAACGCTATGGATTCTCCCGCTTTTGTATGATGGCGGACTTTGACCACACCAAAGAATCGGTATCCGAATTTTTATTGCGCCGTGACCGTTCCCTTTCACTTTTAAAGCATGCGCTCCCCACTCCCTCCGGAATTCATCTGTCGGCAGGTTGCGCGGTGTTGCTCTCTCCCCGTGTCTCCGAGGTACGGGATCTTGCTCGGTTAAAGCTCTGCAAAACCGAATATCTGGCGCTTTCCATGCCCTTGTGTGCTTATGCGGATTGGATGGATACCGAATTGAACCATCTTCTTTATCGACAGCGGCTCCCTCTTCTGTTCCTGTCCTTTGAGCGTTGCATGCTCCTTTATCCGCAAGACATCACAGAAAAGCTGCTCCGCATCCCGCATGCGGTGTTTCAGTTCGCATTCAAATCCCTTTGCGACAAAAGGGTCATCAATACCGTTGCCAGGATCCTTGAAAAAGGCGGAACGGTTTTGCTTGGAAGTGCAATCAATTCTTTTGAAAAGTTATTCGGATTTGATTTTGACTATTACGCGCAATGCGCTGCGCAAAATCTGGACGTGGCGGACTTTCAACACCTCTTACATCAAAGCCACACGTTTGCCTCACGTTGAGTGGCTGTGTGTGCTGTATTTTAAGCGTGTTGCTTCACCGCCGCGCAAATGTCTTTCCTGCTTGTTTTTGAGCAACAGCTCACGAACCTGCAAATACAATGCGTGATTGACCGATCGGAGTCCGTCGGTAACATCCTTATGTACCGTGCTCTTGCTGATCCCAAACACCTGTGCCGCCGTTCGTACCGTGGCATTGTGTTCGACCAGATATTCACCCAAAACCACGCATCGCTCTCTGTTATTCCAATTGACCGACATTACCCTCGCCTCCACTTGCATAAATTCCCTTGCTGCATTTTATGCACGAAGGCGGCATATTTAGAAGTAAAACCGCAAATTAAAAGGATGGAACATGATTAAAGAAGAACAAAGATTGACGCCGTCGGACATTTTGGAGGGAATGACCTCCATCTCGGCACTTCTCAATTCCAACGAAAATAATGACCGAAAAATCGAAAAGCTCCTGATCGACCGTGCAAAACGCAAAAGCCGCGCAGCCGAAATCGGCTTTTTGACCGCAAAATCACATGAACTCGGTTTTCCTATCGAATTTGTATCCGCAGAAGAGATCGCCAAGCACGCCATTGGAAATACGCACGGCGGAATCCTTGCTTTCTGCTCTTCACGCACGATCCCCGCGTTGACGAAAGACATTATCATTCCCGATTCCTTTTACGTTTATCTGGAAGGGATCGAGGATCCCTATAACTTCGGCTACACGGTGCGTTCCCTTTATGCCGCGGGAGTAGCAGGTGTCATTCTGCCGCCTCGCAACTGGATGAGTGCCGCAGGCGTTGTGGCACGCGCCTCGGCGGGGGCGTCCGAATTGATCCCGATGTATATTGCAGCGCCCGAGGATGCGGTTTCTCTATTCCGTTTCTGTGACTATCAGATCCTCTGCGCGGGAATACGGGATTCGGTATCGGTGTTTGAAGAACAATTCTCTTATCCGATCCTGCTTGTGATCGGCGGTGAGAAACGTGGAATCTCCCGTTCCCTGCTCGACCAAGCCGATCGCATTGTCCGCATCGATTACGGGCGTGCGTTTCGCGGCTCTCTCTCCGCAGCATCTGCTGCCACAGTGATGGCGTTTGAAATCTTCCGCCAAAACAAGGAGAAGCACTGATAAGCGCTCTTCCGATTCAAAACGAAAGACCTTGGAGCGGAAATTGATTTGAACAGCCTCCGCACTGTGCCGCAAGATCGACCGCACTTTTATGAAAGGACGTTTTATATGCTTTCGAAAACAATTTGCGCTACTTATGAAGCCATTCTCATGGAAGAGCTTCAACCCGCGATGGGCTGTACCGAGCCGATCGCGATCGCCTATGCTTCGGCAATTTTGCGTAGCCTTTTGGATGCCGATCCCGATCGAATTGACATCGGGTTGAGCGGCAATATCATCAAAAACGTAAAAAGCGTGATTGTTCCCGCGACGGGCGGGCTTCACGGCATCGATGCTGCGGTTGCCGCAGGGATCATTTCGGGTAGATATGACAAAAAACTGGAGCTTCTCTCGGTTTTGGACGAGGATGATCGCATCCGCGTTCGCAAATATCTGCAAAGCACCCGTATGACGGTCTCCGAGCTTAACACGACCTGCACCTTTGATCTGCTTTTGGTGGGCGAGGCAAAAGGACATACGGCACGGGTACAGATTACGGGATACCACACCAATCTCGTGTTGGCAGAGCGTGACGGTATCAATCTGACAGCGGAATACACGGGCGGCAACAGTACGTCAGGCACCAAAAACGCCTCCGACCGTTCCCTGCTCAACGTCAAGGACATTGTGGCGTTTGCGGAAGAAGCGGATCTGAGCCGCGTCCGTCCGTATCTGCTCCGCCAGATCGAAATGAACACCGCAATTGCCGAAGAGGGACTCCGCAACAAGTACGGCGCTTCCATCGGTCAGATGATCTGGCGTGACGGTAACATTTCGGTCAAGGACAAAGCACGCGCCTATGCCGCAGCAGGCTCGGACGCACGTATGAGCGGATGCGAGCTACCCGTTTGTATCATCTCCGAAAGCGGCAATCAAGGTATGACCGCCTCCCTCCCCGTGATCGTTTACGCACGAGAAAACGGAATGAGCGAGGACGAATTGTTACGCGCTTTGATCGTTTCGGATCTGATCACAGTACATCAAAAAACAGGAATCGGCTGCCTTTCCGCTTATTGCGGAGCCATCAGTGCGGGCTGTGGTTGCGGCGCCGGCATCTGCTATCTTGCGGGCGGCAGATATTACGAGATCGCGCACACCGTGGTCAATGCGGTGGCGATCCTTTCGGGCACGATCTGCGACGGTGCCAAGCCCTCGTGTGCCGCAAAGATCGCGATGGCGGTAGAAGCGGGATTTATGGGCTTTGAAATGGCTTCCACGGGTCGGCAATTCTACGGCGGTGACGGGATCATTACAAAGGGCGTTGAAAACACCATCCGCAACATTGGACTGTTAGCCCGTGACGGCATGGGAGAAACCGACAAGGAAATTATTAAAATTATGCTTGGAAATTAAAAAACAATCTGCCGCAATTGACGTTTAGATTGCGGCAGATTGATAGGTTGTAGACCAAAGGTATACAGTTTGTCAATTTGTACAAATTTGTTTGTGTCGCTTTTTTCTTTGACACCGCAGGCGCAAATGAAAGAGGCTTCGCAAGCTCAGCCGCAATTGCAAGCAATTGCAGCTTGGCAAAAAAGAAACGCCGTTTTTGGGGGATTTCGCCCTCTGCGGAGGGCGAGGAGGCTTACGCAGCCTCCCCCGCGCAAACTTTTGAAAAAGTTTGATCAAAACTTTCATCAGGCTGACGAAAATGATAATTTTGTCTACAGTCTGAAAATCTGCCGCAATTGACGTTTAGATTGCGGCAGATTTATTTATTCTGTTTTGGAAGATTTTGTTGTTTTCTCGTTTTTGCGGAACAAGCCGAACACGCGGTCCTTGGTATTCATTCCGATGAGCGAGGAAAGCATCTTTTGAATGGTTTCATGGACCTTCGGGTCCAGCTTTTTACTGTGGGCGAGCCAATTTTTGCGCACGGCTACAAGGTCGGTGAGTGTAGTAACTCCATCCACCGAGAAAAGCTGATAAACCGCCTCGGAAAACTCCTCTCGCTGCTCGGGGGTCATCTCGCGCAACCATTGATTGACCGTGCGGTCGGTACGACGACTCTCCGCGCTGATCTTTTTGAGATGCACAAAGGAATTGCCCATAACCTCCCAAGAAAGTCCATTATGCTGCAAAAAACCTGTTTTCTCTCTGCTTTTGACAACAATATAGTTTTCGTCGTGTTCAAGGAGCATCCCCACAACCGAGGATTGCGGAACCAAGCTGTGGATCACGGGACGCATTTCGATATACGCGGGATCGTCCATCAGATATCTGCTAAAGCCCGGTCCGTCGTTACTATACACCGCCTTGATGCGGCGGCGAATGGCTTTATCGCTGTGTACGGCAGCGTAAACAGCAAGATTCCCCCCCTTGCTGTGTCCTGTGCAAACAAGGTCGCCGCTATGCGCCTCTGCCGCTCGATGCAAATATTGAACCGCTTCCTCCTGCGATGGCACCACCGGTAAAAAGGACATATTCATATCCTCCTTCCAGCCGATAAGCGTGTCATCCGTTCCTCTGTAAGTGACCACTGCCGTACCGTCCTCCAAAAGAAAGGTGACGGCAGAAAACTGGATCTCGCGTTCGACGTCGATCATATTGACAAACGCCTTGATCAGCACGTGGCGAAAGCGCCTTGTCTCCTTGAGCTTTTTTAAAATGAGCGCGACCTCCTTGGGAATCAGAACCCCCATCGCAAGCTTGGACGGATCGGGATTGCGCGCGAACAGGCTGTTTGCCACAGCCTTGACGGAGATACCGCTCTCCGCATGCGATTCGGTGACCATTCCCTGATAATCCAAATAGGAAATCATGGAAAAGATGAGACTGTCGACCTCGTTTAAGGGGGATTCGCGGAAGGAGAGGTCTCCGCGCCAATCAAGGTAGTCGTAGATGGTTCCCACCGCAAGTCACTCCTTTCTGTTGCGTATCAACCGTGATACAGACGTTTGGTTTCGTATGCCGGCTCACACGTAAGGTGGATGCCCAGCTTTTTAAGGGTATGCTCGTCGTTTGCCGAGAGGATCACCGTGGAGTGCATCTCGCAATACCGCAGCTTTGCAAGCTGCTCGGTCGCCTTTGCGGCAATGGGATCGTGCACCGCGCAAATCGACAGCGCGATGAGAAGCTCATCGGGATGAAGGCGCGGATTTTTACTGCCGAGAAGTCCGACCTTAAGATTGGTGATCGGCTCAAGAATTTCGGGAGAGATCAAATCGATACGGTCATCGATCCCCGCCATGATCTTAAGTGCGTTCAAAAGTGCTGCGGATGCCGCACCGAGAAGGCGCGAAGTCTTTCCCGTAACGATCGTGCCGTCAAGCAATTCGATCGCTGTCGCGGGCTTACCGGTCAACTCTGCTTTTTTGTTTGCCGCCTCGGCAACCTTGCGGAAATCGGTGTCCACGCCTGCCGATTGCATGATAAGCTTAAGCTTTTCGACCTCGTATTCCCCGCCGTTTTCCTTACGTTGGTTGGAAAGTGCAGTGTAATAGCGGCGAACGATCTCCATTTTGGCGGCATCGCATACCGCGTCATTATCCACAATGCAGTTCCCTGCCATATTAACTCCCATATCCGTGGGAGAACGGTAAGGGGATGCTCCGCTGATACGGCGGAACATCGCATTCACTACGGGAAAGATCTCAACGTCTCGATTATAGTTAACGGCGGTTTCTCCGTATGCTTCTAAGTGGAAAGGATCGATCATATTCAAATCGTTGAGATCGGCAGTTGCCGCTTCATACGCGATATTGACGGGATGTTTGAGCGGAAGATTCCATACGGGAAAGGTCTCAAACTTGGCATACCCCGCCGAAATGCCGCGCTTATGCTCATGATAGAGCTGACTCAGACAAACCGCCATTTTACCGCTTCCGGGACCGGGCGCCGTTACCACAACCAGCGAACGCGTGGTCTCGATGTATTCGTTTTTTCCGTACCCCTCATCACTGACAATGGTATCAATGGCAGAGGGATACCCCGGAATGGAATAATGGCGATAAACACGGACGCCGAGGGATTCCAGACGTGTCTGGAATTTAATGGCAGCGGGTTGATCCTGCCAACGGGTCAGCACAACGCTCCCCACCAGCATTCCAAGACTGCGGAACGCGTCAATCAAGCGTAAAACGTCCAAGTCATAGGTAATACCAAGATCTCCGCGCACTTTGTTCTTCTCAATATCGTTGGCGTTGATGACGATAACGATCTCCGCCTCGTCCTTCAGTTGCGTCAGCATGCGTACCTTACTGTCGGGAGCAAATCCGGGGAGGACTCGGGACGCATGGTAATCGTCAAAGAGCTTTCCGCCAAACTCCAGATAGAGCTTTCCCCCAAACTGATCAATGCGTTGACGGATATGCGAGGACTGCAACTCGATATATTTTTCATTGTCAAAGCCTATTTTATACATCACAAGCTCCTTTTATTCCTGATTCGTTCCGCATTGCAAAAGACATTCTCCGTCGCGCGTTGCATGCAGATTGCTACTGTAAAACGCCTTGATAGCACGTACGAAATATTCCATATCCTTACAATTTGCTGTTTCCCATGCGGAATGCATAGCAAGCTGCGCAATACCGATATCCACACTGGTTACGGGAACGTGCGTGTTGGAGATCGACCCCAGCGTAGAGCCGCCGGGAAGATCGCTTCGGTTGGCATAATACTGTACGGGAACCTCGGCATTTTTGCACATCTCGGCAAACAGAGATGCGGACATCGCATCCGTGGTATATTTTTGCGCGGCATTGAGCTTGATTACAACACCGCCCCCCATCAAGGGAGCATTTTGCGCATCACTCAGCTCCGGATGATTGGGATGCTTGGCATGTGCGTTATCGGCAGAAAGCATCATCGAGGACGCAAGCAGACGACGGCGGTCAATGCCGAATTGCTCACAAATGCGATCCAAAACGGATGCAAGGAAATCCGAATCTGCGCCTTGGCGGCTCATACTTCCCGTTTCCTCATTATCTGCGGCATAGAAGAGATTAACGGCGGAAGAATTGTTCTCTGCTTTCAAAAATCCCTTTAAGCATCCCCAAAGGCTTGCAAGGTCATCTATGCGAGGAGCGGAAAAAAATTCGTTGGACGCGCCCAGCGTGGTTCCCTTGGTGCGGTTATAGACGTAGAGATCCATATCCGCGATCTCAGTTTCTTCGCAGCCCAGTTCTTTGGCAATCAGAGCTTTCAAAGAAACCTGATCGTCTCCCGCAAAGAGTGGCAGCATGTCCACGGCGGGATTATAGGCATAGCCCGAATTAACAGTGCGATTGAAGTGAATCGCAACGCTTGGGATCACCAAAAGATCGCGGTCAATATTCACGGTCTTGGCAACAAAGCGCCCGTTCTTGGAAAGGATAACACGCCCTGCCAGCGACAAGGGACGGTCCAACCACGTGGAAAGGATCGTACCGCCATAGACCTCGGTATTCAGCTTTTGCGCGCGGTCAGAGGTCATCGAGACATAATTGTGCTTCAGCTTGAACATGGGAGAATCGGTATGCGAAGCGGTCATCAGAAAATGGTCGGGAAAGCCCGCGGGCATACGGAACGCGATAATTGCGGACTGATTGCGCGTGACGTAATAGCCCTTCCCGCTCTCCACCTTCCATTCATCCCCTTCAAACAATGGCAAAAAGCCACACGCCTTCAATTCCTCGGCGCTCTTCTCTACCGCATGGAACGCGGTAGGGCTTTGCTCGATAAATCGCAAAAGCTCTTGAACCGTATTCATAAATCCTACCTCGCTTTCCAAAAAACAGATTCTCTAAACAATATATTATTATATCATACTTCTTTTTTAAAATCAATATCCGAATGGGATTTTGAGAAAAGTTTTTATACAGGTAGAATGATGAACCATAAAATTCGGTTGTTTTTGGGAGTGCTGAAAAATAATCAAAAATTTTTAAACTTTTTTCCAAAAAGCTCTTGCAATTTGGATTTGGATGTGTTATAATATACATCGTTGCGGAGGCATAGCTCAGTTGGTTAGAGCGCTTGCTTGACATGCAAGAGGTCATAGGTTCAACTCCTATTGTCTCCACCAACAAAAATAGAACATTTGTCTACCGACAGATGTTCTGTTTTTGTTTATCCAAGCCGCAGGCTTGGCATATCGCCAAATACGGCAGACAAACGTCTGCCGTGAGAGTGTAG
>JAZQXI010000113.1:0-15753 GCA_045632805.1 Eubacteriales bacterium
TTTGAAAAAGTTTGATCAAAACTTTCCTCAAACCGATGAAACTCGTTAGTTTGATCTATAGTCTAAGAGCCGTTGCGCAAAAAGCGCAACGGCTCTGTGAGTAATTAAAATTACTGAGTGTCAGCCTCTTCCTTTTTGTCACATGCGGGCTTGACGCATGCAAAATATGCATCGATAACTGCCTGCTGTGCGGGCGTGTACGTACCCCACGCGTCATCTGCCAGAGACTGTGCGCTGGTCTTGAATCCTCTGTTGGCATAAATGTTGTACACAATGCCGTTAGGAAGAACAACGCGTACATAGGTAACAGCCGAGAAGAGACGGCCAATGTTCTTTTCTTTCAGGTTAACAATCGAACCAACGATATGCGTGGTGGTCTCATCACCGTCTACGTCATAGTATTGATCTTTTGTTCCCTGAACGTCAAGATACTTGATTCCTGCCGCATCCAAAGCCTCAAAGGTAACAGGATTGCCCTTGAGTGTATCGGTGGGAACGATCAGCGTACCAAAGCTGACATCAAGTAGCTTCATTCCGTCCGCATCTGTGGGAGTTGCTTCACCACCCTCGGGAGCCGATGTAGCAATCATTGCATAAAGCGCATCCAAAGCTTCTCGGTCCACATAGGATGCGAAGCGGATACCTGCGGGAGAAGTAAAGCGGATTTCCGCATCGTCTGCCTTGAGCAGCTGCTCGGTTCCGGCGTACTCCTTCAAATCAAAGATATTACGGTTTTCAACGGTAATCTTCTGAGAGGTAAAGAATACGTTGTTATCGGTTACGGTCTTAACGTAATTGCCGTTCGCGTAGATGTCTGCGGAAAGCATACCCTCAACGCGCTCCATTTTTGCAAGATCTCCCATACGGGTCATCACAACATCGTCTACGTAGAAACAGCCGATATCCTTTTGATCCTTGTTAACCTTGGAAGCGATCCACATGGAGGGCGCAAAGCTGATGTTCTTGAACTCATAGTTCTTTGTGGTAAAGGTACCGTCCTGCTCGTGGAAGCCGTAGCTCTTCGTCAAGTTACCGGTAATTCTTTCCACACCGTTGACGTACAACGTGAATGCACCGGTCTTGAGATCGATCACCGTACTGAGTGCGACCCATTCATCCACGGGAATTTCGATACGTGTCGGATTCTCCTTACTGATCGGATCAATCACGTTCTTAGATCCGGTAAAGTAAAGCATCGCAGTTGTATTCCCATCATCTCCCAAAACGGTCTCAACCCAATACATATCGATCCAGTCATATGTCTTGGTCTTTTTGTCTTTTGCATCATCGGGCTTATCCTTCTTTTCGGAAGCCAGCGGATAGTTGGCAAAGGGGTCTCCTTCGGGATTGATGATTGCACCAACCTTGCGGAGCTGAGACTGGAATCGGCTTGCAGTGCCGTTGGGCAGGAAGTAGTTTGCCTCAAGAACGACCGTGGAAGTGTTCGCATAAGACGCACCTGAGGTGGGAGGCGTGTAGTTGGAATCGACATTGTCTTTGTACACAATCTTGACAGCCTTATTGCCGCCAGCCTCTCCATCTTCATCCCACTGAACAGAAGCAGTTGCATTTTCCTTGCTCATGGGGACCTTATAATCGATTCCGAGATTCTCAAAATCTTCATTATAATCAATAGAGTAGCCGAGGTAATCGAAGAGTGCGGGGAGTTGTTCGCCATCGTAGATAGCAGCGTTATCGATCTGCATATAGCCGCTATACTGGCTGACCGCACCGTTTCTTGCAAAGTGACCGAGGTTCCAAGAATTTCCCTTCAAGCCGGTGCATGCTCCCACCCACTTGTTAGTAACGGGAACCATTCTTTTCACCTTTTGAGTCTTGGCAACCATCACGGGCTCCATCAGAGGCTCCATCTTGGGAGTGCCATCCTCATTCAAAACAGGCTTGCCCTCTTCATCCAGCACGGGGGTATCGGTGAACACCTGCTCCATGACAACCTCTGTAACGACATTGCCGTTTTCATCTTTGAGAGGCGTCATTTCGGGAACATATACCTGCTCACCGTTTTCCCAAACGGGCAGACCGGTGTCGGGATCGGTTGCGGGAATCATGACAACCTTGCCATTTTCATCCAGCTTTTCGGTGTAAACGATTTGGGTCACAACCTTGGGAATCATCACGGTTTCGCCGTTTTCATCCTTGACTTCTTCGCCGTTTTCATCCAGCTTGGGCACCATTACAACGTTGCCGTCTGCATCCTTTTCTACCTTAGGCTGGAAAACCTCTTGCATGACGACGTTGCCGTCTGCATCCAGTTTTTCGATCATAACGACATTGCCGTTCTCGTCAAGGACCTCTTCTTCAACCTCTTGCTCCTTGATCTGAACGTTTTGGCGGGAAGCGATCATCTCACCGTCAATGTAAATGATGTAAATACCCGTGGTGAAATCTGCGACCACGAGGATGTTCACCCATGATCCGAGCGGAACCTTCTTTGAGCCTGCCACAATTTCGGTAGGCGCATCGGTATGTGCCGTAATCTCAATCATGCCGTCCACAGGCTTCTTGAGCTTCAAAAAGTCAAAATTCTTGCTCGCACCATTTTCATCGAGAGCGGAAATACGAATATCAATACCGCCGGGATTCATCAGTCCCTCATCCACGTCGGGAGTTGTGGGATCATCTGCGGAGAAATAATAATCGGCGGTGAATACCAATACTTCGGAGTTGATATTGGCGGTTTTCATCGACGCGGGCTTTGCGACGTTGTTCAGTCCGCCGCGCGCATCACGGAGCTGAGAGCTTACAACGTACACCCCTTTATCAATAGGTGTCTTCAGCACCTCTTCCATAATGGGAATCATCACGGGCTGGGTTTTGTCAACCATGACGTCTGTGAAAAGTTTAGGGAAAGGAAGACCGGTTTGGGGGTTAATCATTACACCGTTGTAAACAATTTGCCCAAGCGTAGGATGATTCACAACAAGATAAGTTTTCTCGGTCGTAAACTGGGGTTCCTCTTTTGTAAGCATCTGGGGAGTACCGTCCTCATTATACAAAAGGTTGCCCTCTTCATCCGTAGCCTGATATTCAACAATTTTGACAACTTGAGTTCCGGTTTCTTTACTCAACTCCGGAACTAACTTCCCGGTCTCCTCATCGACCTTCCAGACGGGATTGCCGGCTGCATCCAGGACAAAGTTATCCAACAACGGAATCACCTTCGGAACCTGCTCGGGCGTGCCGTCCGGCTTGTATACGATTTCCGTAACGACCTCCATCACAGGCTTACCGTTTTCATCGAGGATGACGTTTCCGTTCTCGTCCTTCTTTTCCTGGAGCTTTTCAGTCATCGCAGTCGTGCCGTCCGGATTTTTCTTTTCCTGCAGCTTATAGCCCTCGTAGTTGATATCTGCAAAGCTCTTATAACCCTCTGCCGCGAGTTCTTCTGTCAACTCGGGGAGGTATACAACCGTTTCGGGGATCGGCTTACCGTTTTCGTCCAAAATGTTATCACCGTTCTCATCGGTTTTGTAGCGCTCTTGCCATACTTTTGTTGCAACAAGGGTGAAATCCTCGGTATTCACCTCGCCCTCAACCTTGTAGGTCTCGTTTGCTTTGGTCTTGAAGGTACCCTCCCAAACGACCTTATACGTGGGAACCTCGGGAAGAATCTCTTTCATACACATGTTGAGATTTGCGTCCTCAGCCGAGCAAGCGGGACAATCGGCATTTACCGTTCCCTCAACGCATCTCGTTTCGCAAATACAGTCATCGGGAGAAGGCAATCTACCCTTACAATCCTTCAAGGTTGCCTCTTCTGCAGAGCAAATGGGACAATCCTGATACATTGCACCCTCGGTACACTTTTGAGGGCAAACGCAGTGCGGATCAATCGGGAAATCCTCTTGCTTCAGGATTTGGAGATCAAGCCAAATATTATTGTTTTTGTTAAGATTTACGTAAAATTTACCGCTGGTTTCCACAGCCTCACAGCTGATCTGCAATACGTTGCCGTGACCATCGGTCCCCGCAACGATTTGAGCTGTAGCGGGACCTTCGACAATCCGCTTGATCGCAGAAGCCTGTGCGCCAAGATCCAGCGTGTCAAAATCTTGCCAGAAAAGGCTCTCGGGTCGCGAGGATGCGGATGCATTCTGCTTGTCTTGAGAAATTTGAACCGTCGTTTGTTGTGCAAAGGTCGGAATGCTGAGCACGGGAAGAGCCAGCATCAACGCGAGCACAAAAGCGAGGATTCTGCGAGCGTTTTGTTTTTTCATAACAGATTCTCCTTTTTCTGTATTATTGGCATGCGCGCCGCTCGATTCAGACGTTTTTGAAAGTGTTCGTCCGAAACAATGTCCACTTAGACATTATCTATATTTATTATATCATAACCATATTTTCTTGTCAAGCAATAAACACGCCAAAAAAAACCAACCCTTTTTATCACATTTTAACAAAACCCAATTCCCGTAATGTGACAACGCTCACAAAACGGTCATACAACAGCAAAAAGAGCGTCCTGCAAACATGCAAAACGCTCTCCTACAAGCAACATTCAAACAGCAAATCCGCCATCCACACCAAGGATCTGCCCCGTGATAAAGGATGCCTTATCGGAAGCCAAGAACCAAACCGCTTCCGCTACCTCCTGCGCGCGCCCCAATCGGCAAAGCGGAGTACTGTCGCACAGTGCCTCTCGCGTCTCCTCGTCCAAGGAAGCGTTCATTTCGGTCTCAATCACACCGGGTTCGATACAGTTGACGCGGATATGGGAAGGTCCCAATTCCTTGGCAAGCGCCATCGTCATCCCGCGCAATCCTGCTTTTGCGGCACTGTAATGCACCTCACAGGAAGCGCCCGTTTTTCCCCACATGGAACCAATATTGACAATATTGCCGCACTGCTGTGCGATCATCCGTTTTGCCGCTTCACGACTCACATAAAATGCGCCACCGAGATTGGTATCGATCATTCTTCTCCAATCCGCATCCTCCACCTCGGTAAAAAGCTTGATCTGCGCCATCCCCGCATTGTTGACCAATACGTCAAGACCGCCCAGCACACGCTCCGCTTCCCTTACCGCATCTGCCGCCTGTACGGGATCGCTGATATCGGCACGAATGGCTACGGCACCCGTTTCTGCCGAAACCCGCTCTGCCGCCGCTTGATTCGTGTGATAAATAAAAGCAACACGGTCACCGTTTTGCGAGAAGCAACGCACACACGCTTCCCCAATTCCACGGGATCCCCCCGTAATCAAAACTCTCATATACTTCCCCTTTTCATTTTGTCAATCCGTATCCATCGGTAAAAAACGCTTTCCGTCGCACGTAAACAGAATATCGCCCAAATGATCGGTGCGCAAGATCGTGATTCCCAACTCCTCCAACCGCATCAAAATCTCGCCGTGCGGATGCCCGAAAGGATTTGCCGCACCGCAGGAAATAACCGCCCACTCGGGATCCGCCGCCTCCAAAAACGCCTGTGACGAAGAGGTGGACGAACCGTGGTGTCCGACCTTGTAAAGATCGCACCGCACGTGCGCCGCGCCGTATTGTTCAAGCAACGCAAACTCCGTATCCACGCCCGCGTCTCCCATCAGCAATGCCGAAGTCTCCTTGCAAGTCACCTTCAGCACAATGCTGCTCTCATTGGAGTCATCGGAAGGTGCATTGGAAGGAGACAGCGCAAACAGCACAACGTCATCAATTTTTCGCAATTCTCCTACCGTCACATGGCGCACTTCCGCGCCGCACGACTCCGCCTCATCAAGGAGCGCCAGATATGCCTCGTTTTGCGCATCATTCGGCGGTACCCAGATTTCACGCGTGGGAAACGCATGCAAAACACCGTCAGCGCCTCCGATATGATCCTCGTCGGGATGTGTAAAAATCGCCAGCAAAAGTTCCTTTACACCAAGCGAGTGCAGCTTTCGGCAAAGCTCCCGCTCACTCTCTTCCGTACCCGCGTCAATCAGAATATCTCCGCTTGGAACGCGTAAAAGAATGCTGTCTCCTTGTCCAACGTCCAAGAAAATGACCTCCAGCAGTGCCTGCGACTCTTCGGGTGTATTGGATGTGCAGGACAGCAAACAGAGAGACAGCGCAAAAAGGCAGACACGCCACGCAAATCGTTTCATTGCTCTCTCCCTTTTGTCGTTTTTTACATTATAGCAGATATTTTTCCGATTTGCAAGACGGGAATGGATTTTTTCATTCCCCAAGACAAAAAAGAGGAGATCTTTTGCATAATCTCCTCAAATTCAATCAGATCAATTCCATCATACGGTCTGCCGCGCGGTACGTGTTTTCGTCCGATACCACGTAAATTTTTTCACCGTTCTGTCAAGACATGGCGAAAAAGTTGAGAACTGTGCAAAAAAAGCGCTCCGTTCCTTCAAAAAAGCGCAATCCAGCGGATATTCATCAGTACGACGCAAAGAACGCCGCAAAGAACGCCCAGCTTCTGCTTGCCCGTCAGCCTATCCTTAAAGAACAGAATACCGATCAAGGTCATCGTCACCGATTGAAGTCCCGTATACGTCGGAAACAAAAATCCACCGTCGATGACCGTCATTCCCGTCATGTACAGCTTTTGGAAAATACCGAGAACAATGCCGATGCCGAGAATATACGCCCACACGCGCAAGTTGCCAAATCCAAAGGTCGCCTGTTTCTTTTGCTTTCCAAATGCACCGATCGCATACCAGACAAACGCCATTGCAGACGCGAACACGTACATCATAACAACAAATCCGTTGTCCTGCCCCGCTCCCTCGCTGAACCATTTGGTAAAGCTCTTCATGAAGATGGTGCTTGAGGCGGTTCCGATCAAGGAGACCAGCAAAAGAATCAGCCACGTTCCCGAGAATTTCTTTTCCGAATTCTCCTTTTTGATGCTGAGAAGCATTGATGCGACCAAAAATAAAATGCCGAAGAGTTGCGAGAGATATACACTTTCATGAAAGGCGATAATGCTGAAGCTTGTGACGACCAAGACCTGGAAATTGACGATGAGGACGGAAAGCGACACGGGTCCCTTTTGAAGTGCCAAGGCATAGCAGACCTGAAACGCAAAGGTTCCGATCGCGCCCAAAAACGCCAAGATCCATCCTGCCGTTCCAAACAGCTCCATGGGGAATATCAGCGCCAAAACAACCGCCATGACGGCAAATAACAGTGCGTTGAACAGCACGCTATCCGAAGAGGATTTCAAGTGGTTTCGGCTCACCGCCCCCTGCAAAGTGACTTTTGCACAGGCAAACACAACCATAACGCAGATCATCAGAAACTGCAACAGATAGGATTCCTTCAACTGTTCCAAAACAAACACTTCCTTTTTTAGAAAATCAATTTATTATACTCCGCCGAAATGTCTCTGTCAACCCACAAAACGGACAAAAGGTGGATTTTTCGGGCAAGAAATAAGACCCGTCCCATTTTTGGGACGGGTCTTATTTGTACAAGGCACAGAATCAGATCTGCTCCTTGACCTTGGAAGCCTTACCGACGCGGCCACGCAGATAGTACAGCTTTGCACGTCTGACCTTACCGACACGGATGATGTCCACCTTCTCTACGTTGGGAGAATGGATCGGGAACGTCTTCTCAACACCTACACCGTAGGAAATCTTTCTTACGGTAAAGGTCTCAGAGATACCGCCGCCATGCTTTGCGATAACGGTTCCGTCGAACATCTGGATTCTCTCGCGGTTACCCTCTTTGATTCGGTTGTGAACACGAACGGTGTCACCGATGCGAACAACGGGTACCTCTTTCTTCAATTGCTCGTTTGTAAAAGCCTCAATCAAATTCATTTTTGAGTCCTCCCTGATATATCGGATGTTCATGCGAGCATGCAGCGGACCACCCTAAAATTCTTGCGCCATAGCGCAACACGAGTATTATACCATACTCTTTTTGATTTTGCAAGTCTTTTTTTGAATTTTTTGGGATATTTTTTAAGTTTTTTCTTCTTTTTATCGAATTCTCTCGCCCAGAGGCGTTTCGGGGTCAAGGAATACGACACGAACAGTCTCCTCGCCCGATGCAAGGATCATCCCCTGCGACTCAATGCCGCAAAGAGTCGCGGGTTTGAGATTGGTAACGAGAATCACCTTTTTGCCGATGAGGGCATCCGGCTCGTACCATTTTGCGATTCCCGAAACCACCTGTCTCTTTTCATAGCCGAGATCGACCTGTAGCTTCAGAAGCTTCTTTGCCTTGGGAACCTTTTCGCACTCCAGGATCTTTGCGACGCGAAGCTCGACGTTCATAAAGTCCTCGATACCGATCAAAGCGCATCCCTCGGGCTTTTCGATCTTCTCTTCTTCCTTTTGTGCCGCCGCGATCATTGCCTGACGCTCTGCCTCAAATTCCGCCAGCTTCTTTTCCTCGTCCACGCGGGCAAAAAGAACCTTGGAATCGTTGACCTCGCTGCCTGCGATCATGCCGTCAAAGCCTGCAAGCGTCTCAAAAGTGCGCTTTTCGGTATTCAGCTCGTTCAGAATCTCCTCAGCGGTAGCGGGGATAAAGGGCATCAGCATCACAGCACCTTCTCGAATGGTCTCCATCAAATTATAAAGCACCGTTCCAAGGCGCGCGGTCTTGCTCTCGTCCTTGGCAAGTGTCCACGGCGTAGTCTCGTCAATATACTTATTGGCGCGGCTGAACATCTCAAACAGTCCGTCCAAAGCGTCCGCGATGTGGTAATCGTCCATAGCGGTGCGCAAATTCGCATATGCCTTGGCACATGCCGCTTTCAGTTCCTCATCCGGAGCCTCGGGCGCGGTGGGCGCTTGCACGACCTTGTTGAAATACTTCTTCTGCATATCCAAGGTACGCTTGACAAGGTTACCGAGGTTGTTGACAAGGTCCATATTGTATCTCTTGATCACGGACTCGTAGGTGATGGATCCGTCGGATGCGAAGGGCATCTCCGCCAATGCGTAATAACGGACACCGTCTACCGAGAAATGGTCAGCCAGCTTGTCCGCGTAGATGACGTTGCCCTTGGATTTGGACATCTTATCCATGCCAAAGTTGAACCACGGATGACCGAACACCTTCTTGGGAAGCGGGAGATCGAGTGCCATCAAAAAGATGGGCCAATAGATGGTGTGGAAGCGCAGAATATCCTTACCGATAATATGCACATCCGCAGGCCAATACTTCTTAAAATGCTCGGACTGCTCCTCATAGGTCTTGTCGGGATCATAGCCGAGTGCCGTGATATAGTTGGTCAGCGCATCGAGCCAAACGTAAACGACGTGCTTATCGTCAAAATCAACGGGAATCCCCCACTTGAAAGAGGTACGGGACACACAAAGATCCTGAAGCCCCGCCTTGAGGAAGTTGTTGACCATTTCCTTTTTGCGAAGCTCGGGCTGGATGAAATCGGGATTCTCATCGATGTGCTTCATCAAACGGTCGGCATATTTACTCATCTTAAAGAAGTATGCTTCCTCCTCGGCGCGCGCAAGCTCACGTCCGCAATCGGGGCATTTTCCGTCTGCCGCCTGCGTTTCTGTAAAGAAGGATTCGCAGGGCGTGCAGTACCAGCCCTCGTATTTGCTCTTGTAGATATCGCCCTTGTCATAGAAGCGCTTGAAGATCTTTTGCACAGCGGAAACGTGATAATCATCCGTGGTGCGGATAAAGTAGTCGTAGCTGGAATTCATCAGATCCCATACGCCCTTGATCTCACCCGCCACACCGTCTACGTATGCCTGCGGCGTGATCCCTTGCTCGTTGGCAAGGTTCTCGATCTTCTGTCCATGCTCGTCCGTACCTGTACAGAAGAACACGTCCTTACCGCACATCCGCTGGTAGCGCGCCACAGCATCACTCATGATCACCTCATACGTGTTGCCGAAATGGGGCTTACGGGATGCGTAAGCAATGGCGGTTGTCATGTAAAACTTTTCACTCATAGTCAAAACTTCCTTTCTGTTCCAAGCTCCGCAAATGAGCGGACGGAATTTATCATGAATGTCACGGGATGTCCCGCGGCATGTCAATCCAACTGTTTTTCTTCTTCGTTACAGCAAAAAAGTGTCTCGCAGTAATCGAAATATGCGATCAGCATCCGCGGGATCGTATCTGCGATCAAAAGGATTCCGCAGGTCAAAAGCCCCAACAAAATTTGCGGCAAAAAGCCGATCAAAAAGCGCATCGCATATTGGGCGGGAGATTGGTAAAGGATCTGTGACGCCCTCTCCCCTTCTCCTTCGATATCATCCCCATAGCGCAGACAAAGATAGAGTAACGGAAACTCACCCAACACCCAAACGATTCCGCCAAGCAATTCGAGAGAAACCAAAACCGCGCAAAGCAACAAGCACCAAAATTCAGGCATCAAAAACGAGGTGCAAAGCACAGCGGTTACGCGCGCTGCCGTAAGAACCAGCGTCAAACGCCACAAAACACGCACCGAAATTGCCAAAGAAAGCGCGTACCGTTCCCGCGTTGCAAAAAAATAAAACAGATCTGCCAACACGGGCTTCTCGTCATGATGGATACGCTCCGCCATACGGCAAAGCCCCGTAAGCGTTGGAAATACGAGGAACAGCGTCACCGTCAAAAGGCTCAAAGAAAACAGTGTCACCGTCAGAGTTGCCGCCCAATTCCAAGTCTCAAACAACAGCAAGAGCGCCTTGTGCGCATAATCCAACAAAACATACATGGAAACAAAGAGAAGACACACGGCAAGCGCCTCGATCAAAAGTAAGCGATAACCGTTTTGTGACAACAGCTCTCCCGCCCTTTGGCGCGAGGCACGGGCTGATCCTGCGGCAATGCTTTGTTCCTTCAAGCGCTCTCCCCCTCTCTTTTGTATCTAATACTATATTATACCAAACCCATTCCCATTTTACAATAGCTTTTGGGAATTTTTTTGCCGAAATCGGCGCACAATTCTATTAAAAACCGGATCGGAGCCTTGATTGATGAAAACAGTAAACCATCCGTCCCCATTCTCACGCAATACCAACGCTCCCGTTAATCAAAAGTGCGCAGACGCCCTTGCCCTTGCGAGAGCGCATCAAGCACTGCAAACGCACCGAAGCGTTTGGAGTTACGCGCGGGCGTGTTGGCGTGAGGCAACGCTTTACATGCTCTGGAAGCGTTGCCTCACTGCCTTTCGCCGCTTTCGCCTCGTCACGCTCATCCTGCGCATTTCGGCTTTCCTTCTTGCCGCCTTGGAAACGGGAGCACTGGTTCTGCTCTCGGGCTTTCTTTTACTGCTATGCCTCCCTGTTCTGATCTTTCTCTCACTTATGATCCTCATCACCGCCCTTTGGGAAGCGCCGCAAAAAAACCGTGAAATCCTCGCTAAAATCGCGCAAAAACGCATATACGTCCTCTTTTTGGAGGAGGGGTCGGGGGCTTTTTTCAAAGCGAACGTCTATGACCTCGCCTCGCGCGAAAACTCCGCCGTTGTGATCATCTCCCCCTTTTGGTTCTCTACGCGAGGGATCGCGCAAAAGAGAGGCTTTTACGTGACCGCGCGGGAGGAAATGGAAAACGTCTTTCTCGTTCGCCGCTACTATTTTTTCGCGTTAAAAAAACACGTACTCGGAACACGTTCCTGCGCTTATATTTTTTGAAAGCAAAAGAGCCGTCACAATTTTACGATTGTGACGGCTCTTTAAGAGTTGTAAGATCAATCCAACACAGGAAGGGAGAACACAGGCTCAAGTCCCGCGCCCGCCAGTGCCGCCTCGGCATCCCTGGAGGTCATTTTGGCGCTGACAACGGCAAATTTGCCACCGTCAAGGAATACGCACTCCTCGGTGGAAAGCACTGCCTTTGCCTTCTCCGCACACTTGTGGCATCCTTCGATGACAAAGCAACGGCGGCAAGCAAATGCACCGGCATCCGCCATGTCATTCTTCTCGGCTACACGCCAAACGGGTAAACGGCGCTCACTTGCACGGTGAGACAGAACGTCAATGATATCCGCAACCACTGCGCTTGCCGTGGGAAGCTTGCCCGCACCCGCACCGTAGAACAACGCACGACCGAGCATGTTGGCATTGACGAGAATACCGTTATAAACGTCATCCACGTGGCAGATGGGGTTAGAGGATGCTACCATGAAGGGAGAAACAAGTGCCAGAACCTTTCCGTCAATACGCTCGGTGTGACCGATCAATTTTACGGCACATCCAAGCTTGTCCGCAACAGCGGTATGTTCCTTTGTGATCCCCGTAATCCCCTCGCGGGAGATCGCATCGGGGTTCAAAAGCACGCCAAAGGAAAGTGCCGCCAAAATGACGATCTTCCGCGCGGCGTCAAGCCCCTCGACGTCGGCAGTGGGGTTCGCCTCGGCATACCCCTTTGCTTGTGCTTCCTTCAGGACGTCAGAGAAATCCGCGCCCTCGTTTTTCATTTTGGTCAGAATAAAGTTGGTCGTACCGTTAAGGATTCCGCTGACAGAAAGGATCTCGTTGGACGCCAAATCGGTTTGCAGGGGACGAATGATCGGAATACCGCCGCCCACACTCGCCTCAAACAGATAGGACACCTTGTTGGCACGCGCGATCTCCAAAAGCTCGGCGCCAAACGTGGCAACCACCTCTTTGTTAGAGGTAACAACGCTCTTGCCCGCCTCCAGTGCGGCACGGGTGAAATCGTACGCGGGATGTGCCCCGCCCATCATCTCGGCTACCAGCACAACCTCGGGGTCGGAAAGGATGACACCGATATCATGCACGACACGATCTCCCAAGGGGTGATCGGGGAACTCGCGCAGATCAAGAATATATTTGACGTTCACTTCATCACCGCAGTAAGCGGCGATCTGGCTGCTGTTTTCCTGAAGGACCTCTGCGGTTCCGCTTCCGACAACACCAAAGCCGAGAATTGCAATCTGGATCATAAAAGTACTCCTTTGGGTGGTTTCAACTGTAAAAACGGGATTTTATTTCCCTTTCCCTATATTGTACCACAAAAAATCCCAAATTGCAAATAAAACTATTGAAAAAATCAAAAAAATATGTTATACTTTTGCAGTACAGAGCTTTTTGCCCTGCGAAGCAGCGAAAAGGAGGCTTCTATGGCACCGTCATCCAAAAGAAATTTGAACAACGTCAAAATTTTCGTGCTTTATCTGATGCGCAACATCGGATATCCCATGAGTTTTTCAACGGTCAACGACATCGTCATGCAAAACGATTACGTGATGTATCTTGATTTTGCGGAAGCGTTTCACGAAATGCTGGACCTTGGTTTGATCTGCGAAAACGGGCAGGACGAGGGCGGCGCACCGCTTTACGAGGTGACCCGCAACGGCGCGATGGTCGCGGAGCAGCTCAAAAGCGATATCCTCCCCGCAATTTTGGATCAAAGCATGGCATGTGCCCTGCGCTATCTGGATTTTCAGGCGCGGGATGTGGTGGTGGACAGCGAGGCACGCAAGCTGAACGACAATACCTTTGACGTCACCATTTCCATCAAGGAAAAAGGCAAGCTCATCTTTTCCACCACAATCAACGTCGACTCCGAATACCGTACGCACCAGATCCGCCAAACCTTCCGCAGCCGCCCCGATGTGATCTTTCGCGGCGTCATGGCACTGCTTACCGGGAAAATGGATTTTTTGTTTGATAAATAATACAAAAACAGGAGCAATCCGCACGGATCTGCTCTTGTTTTTTTGCATTTTTTACATAATCTGTTTGAAGTTTGATCAAAATAATTCACAATCTTTTCACACAACAGATGTGAAAATTCACCAACGAAAATTCGGTTTGCTTGTTAAAATTCATAGAAAACCAATATGCTTTTTGTTCATATTTCCCCGTTTTGCAAAAAATCAAATGGAAATTTGAAAAAAAATATGTTGACATTTCACAAAATTATTGTTATAATGGTCTTAACATCTTTATTACCCTATCAGGAAAGGATTCGGCAACGCATGGAAACGGATACCCTTGAATCTCTCAATTCCCTGCTGATTGCCGCAAAAGCGGGTGAACAGCACGCTTTTGAAGAACTGCTGGAACGCTATTCTCCATTGATCGAATCTCTTACAAGCGTATTTGCACTATCCGATCCCGATGCGGATGACTTCCGACAGGAGGCCTGCATCGCGTTTTATCATGCCATAAAGCATTTTGATATGCAGCAGACCGCCGTGCAATTTGGGCTTTATGCCAAAACCTGCATCCGCAACCGTCTGATCTCCTACGCGCGTGTGATGAAACGGCAAGAAGGCACGGTCAGCTTGGCAGAATCCGATGAAATCGGAGAATCCAACGATCCTTTACAAACCCTGTTGGAAAAAGAAGACTATCTGGCACTTTACCGTCGCATCGAATCGGTCCTCTCCCCTTACGAGAACCGTGTTTGGTGGACCTATCTTTCGGGCAGAACCGCTCGCGAGATCGCATGTCAGCTTGGAAAAGATGAGCGTTCGGTCCAGAATGCCATTTACCGCATCCGCAAAAAACTGCGCGATGCCCTTCCCAATCCTTAACACAACGGCGCTTGACGCCGATATGCCCGAATAGCTTAAAATAAAGCGCCGCTCCATGTGCGGAGATGACGGTGTGAGTCCGTCAAAGGGTACAACAATTATACTCCATTTCACTAAAAGAGAGGTTACACACACATGTTCCAGGATGAAAACTACGATGCAGTAGCAGTTGAAGAAAAAGACTACGTTGACGAAACTCTTGTCTGCAAGGATTGCGGCAATGAATTCGTCTTCACCGCGGGTGAGCAGAGATTCTATGCGGAAAAAGGCTTCCTGAACAAGCCCAAAGCTTGCAAGGCTTGCCGCGACGCAAAGAAGAATGCAGGAAAGGCTCCCCGTGAATACTTCACGGCAGTGTGCGCAGACTGTGGCGGAGAGGCGAAGATCACCTTCCAGCCCTCCAGCGACAGACCCGTATATTGCAGTGCTTGCTTTGAATTGAGAAAGAAAGCACAGGACTAATATCTGTATCGGTTTTCGGATCAATATAGGTAGGGCAAACAGCATCTGTAAGACATGGCTTACGGGTGCTGTTTTGTATTTTGTAAACTTTTGTCGAAAAAGTGATGAAAATTGTGAAATATGGTTTTCAAAACCGTAAATAATAGAATTTTAAACCACAAATCCAAGAAAACCTATTGACTTCCCCGCTTTTTTGTGTTATACTGGCTCACGAAAAACACGAAAGGCAGGAAGAACTCTAATGAAACGAACCAAACTGATCGACCGCCGTCTCCCCGACTATACAAATGGCGAGGAAATTTTTAATATGGTCTCCCACATCGTAGGGGGCGCGCTCGGCATTGCCGCCTTGGCGCTGTGCGTGGTATTCTCCGCCATCCGCCGGGATCCTTGGGCAGTCGTAGGTAGCTCAATCTATGGGGCGTCGCTTATTCTTCTCTATTCCTCCTCCAGCATTTATCATGGTTTGCGCCACGAAATGGGAAAAAAGGTCATGCAGGTCATCGACCATTGCACCATTTATTTTCTTATCGGCGGCACCTACACACCGATCCTGTTGACCTGCATCCGTGAGCATGACCCCGTTTGGGCTTGGATACTGTTTGGAATTGTTTGGGGACTTGCCGCAATGGCAACTACCTTAACCGCGATCGACCTCAAAAAATATTCCAAGCTGTCCATGGCTTGCTATATCGGCATGGGCTGGAGCATCGTGATCGCGGGAAAGACCGCAATCGAAGCCATTCCCTTGCCCGGTCTCCTCTTTATCCTCTGCGGCGGCATCGCCTACACCGTTGGAGCTGTGATCTACGGTGTTGGCAAAAAGCACCGCTACATGCACTCCCTCTT
>JAZQXI010000114.1:0-2718 GCA_045632805.1 Eubacteriales bacterium
CGATCTGAACTACGGTAAATGGAAGAGACGGATCCTCAAAATCGATTCTCCAACAGGCGATCAGCTCGGCAAGAAGCTTGGTATAATGCTTCCATTCGCCACTTCCCGTGTTGGATTCACCTTGATACCAGATCACCCGTCCCACCGAGAAAGGAACCAGCGACTGTTGACGGATGCTATAGAGCTTGCCGGGCTGATTATGCTCGCCTCGAACGTAAGGAGAATCAAACTTTTCCTCCGGAGGCAAATAAAATTCTTCTCGATTGGCGATCTTGGCAGGAATCCAGCTCTCAATTTTAGAGGAACCGAGATAACAGGCGATCAGACCTACCGCAATTCCTTTTTCGCGGCTCATCAAAAGTCCGATATGATATCCCAACGCAGAAAAATACGGTGCGGTTTCTTTGGTGCAGGGTGTCCAACCGTCTTTCGGCACAAAGGCATCCTCTGTTCCAAAGCGTTCCGAAGCAAAATAGCGAACCATAGGCTCGTCTTCATACCGATCGGTGGGAAAAGAGGTTTTGTGTAGCTTAAAACCCATATTGGATTGTCCTGCAAGCAACAGAACCTCACCTATGTAAATATCGGTATAAACGGTTGTTTTTCCGTTCAGCGTTGCCGTAAGGGTATAGGGGCCGCCGTAGGAACGGGGAGAAAAGGTGACACACCAAAATCCACCCTCCGAGCAGATGCTTTTTTCTTCGCCGTTCAAGCGGATGGTTGCAGATCCGCTACCAATGCCGTAAATGCGGATGGGGCGGTTTGCCTGTAAGACTGTGTGATGGTTGAATATGGGCGCAAGCTTCATATTCTTTCTCCTTTAAAGCATTTTTGCAAGGCCCTTGAGATAGCCAAAGGTGTAGGCACGCGCCGTGTGTCCCCAACGGGTGTCGGAGGTGATAAAGGGAACATGATCGTCCAGCATCAAGCCTTCATATCCGTTTTCCTTCAACGATCTCATAACGGTGGCGGGGTCATAGCGTCCCTCGCCCAAGAAGCACTCGCTGAATTTTTCTATCGTTCCTTGCACGTCACGGAAATGCACCATGTGGATGCGATTTTTGGGAACAAATTCGTTGATCATTTCAAGCACGGTTTCCTCTCCTCCAAGCTGAGAAAAGGTTCCCATACAGAAGTTGATACCCCATGCGGGGCTGTTTACCAGCTTTTCCGCCTTGCGGAAATCATCGGGACAGATAAAAATTCTGTCCACGCCCGCTACGGGAGAAATGGGGGGATCGGAAGGGTGGGTGATCAGCTTAACGCCTGCCTTTTCCGCCTCGGGCAAAACAGCCTTGGCAAAATAGAGGAAGTTATTCCAAAGATCGGCTTGTGTGGGAGAAACCAAGTCGGGATTCTGCCGCACCATGTGATCCTTGCTTTGTGTGTAGGCATTTGGAAGCTCCTCGTGCATGGAATGGTCATACGCCGACACCGTAGCACCAAGTCGGTAAGGCTCGCGGATCGTCGTTCTCCACGCCCACGTGGGGCAAAAATGATGACCGAGGATCGGTATACCGACCTTACCCATATTATGGAGCGTTTTGATGTAGTTTTCGATCTGCTCGTCCCTGCCGGGGAGTCCCAGAAGAATCTTGTCAAAGAAGCGGATGGGAACGTTTTCAATCATTTCCAGCTTTAATTCAAATTTCTCGGTATATTCCTTGAGCCAACGAAGGGATCGCTCGGTCCAATAATTTTCATCGCTCGTTGCAATGGGAGGCGTATTGAAGTGAAAGCCTTCCGACCCGAGCTGACGCGCCATGATCAGCGCATCGTCATTAAATTCCTTGATTGCACCTAAAATAATTTTCATACTGTCACCTCTGTACTCTGCCCGAGGCGTTGCCGCCCATCAGCGAGAGAATATCCGAAACGGAAGAAATATTTACATCCAGCTCAATGCTTTGCTTGAGGCAGGATGCCGCTGCGGCAAACTCGATCTGCTCCTGTGCCTCAAAGCCGTTTTGGTAGGCGTAGATCAAGCCCGCGCCAAAGGAATCACCGCCGCCAACACGGTCCACGATATGGATACGGTACTCCTTGGAGAAATAGGCTTGTCCGCCTGTGTAAAGCATAGCCGACCAATCGTTGTCCGAGGCACTGATGCTTTTACGGAGAGTAATGGCGACCGTGGGAACACCGTAGGTTTCGTGGATCTGCTTTGCAACGTCGATATAACCCTCATGGCTGAGGACTCCGGAATTGATGTCGGTGTCTTTGGCGCAGATTCCCAATACGTCAGCGGAATCCTCCTCATTTGCAATGAGAATATCCACGTATGGAAGAAGCTTTGACATTGTTTCCTTGGCTTGCTCGCGTGTCCAAAGATTTTTGCGGTAGTTGAGATCACAGCTTACCGTCAAGCCTTTTTTCTTGGCGGCAATACAAGCGGCTTCACATGCCTTTGCCACATTCTCACCCAGCGCGGGAGTGATGCCCGTGAAGTGAAAATGAGACGCACCTTTAAAAATTTCATCCCAATCAAAGTCCTCTGCTTTGCAGGTCGCAAAAGCGGATGCTTTGCGGTCGTAAACGATCTTGGAGGGCCGTTGGGAGGCGCCCTTTTCCGCATAGAACAATCCAATGCGATCGCCGCCCTTGGCAATATAAGTGGTTCCAACGTTGAATTTGCGAAGATTTGCCAAAGCACACTCGGCAATCAGGTTGTCGGGCAGGCGCGTAACAAACTCTGTGTTCATTCCCATATAAGAAAGG
>JAZQXI010000115.1:0-8772 GCA_045632805.1 Eubacteriales bacterium
GAGTATAATATAACACGTTGCGAGCAACAAATACGCGGGAGTGGCGGAACTGGCAGACGCGCACGTTTGAGGGGCGTGTGGTTCACACCGTACGGGTTCAAGTCCCGTTTCCCGCACCAAAAAAGCAGATAGGCTTTAGCCTATCTGCTTTTTTGGTGCTTGAATCGGTTCGAAAGCTGCACTCCGCAAAGCGGGGTACGGGCGATCTTGCCCTTGGGCAAGTCGCACAGCGCGCAACGCGCGCGATGTTCAATCGTCCCGTTTCCCGCACCGTATCTTTGCATTTTTCAAAATAGGCTTTAGCCTATCTGCTTTTTTGGTGCTTGAATCGGTTCGAAAGCCGCACTCCGCAAAGCTGGGTACGGGCGATCTTGCCCTTGTGCAAGTCGCACAGCGCGCGTCGCGCGCGATGTTCAATCGTCCCGTTTCCCGCACCAAAGCGAAGTGAAAACGGTCTTTGTTTTTTGATCTCATTTCAATTATTGTCATCTTTTTATTGAAAAAACATAATCACATAAATTGTCTGCGCGGTTCCATTAAACTGCAACAGTTTTCGGTTATGCATTGCAAAACGTCGTTTTGTATGCTATAATAAAATCGAATGGAGGGATGTATCATGTGCCAAAACGATTTGCAACAACAATTCCCCAAGAATCAGATCATCAAGGATCTTTGCGGTGGAAAATCGGTGATGGTGTACATCAAAAAATTCTTTTTAGATGAGGTGATCGACGGTGCTGCGCACATCCCTCATCCCGCTTTTGTGGTCGATTTCAAAGAGATCGACGGTATTTATATTTCTAAATTTCAAAACGTCCTGATTGACGGGCTGGCTTATTCTCTCCCTAACCGTGATCCTGCGACCGGTGTTGATTTTGACACTGCTGTCAAGGCTTGCGAGAAAAAAGGGAAGGGCTTTCATCTCATGACTGCGGCAGAATGGAGCGCAATCGCTTTGTGGTGTCAGAAAAACGGATGTCTGCCGTTTGGAAACAACGGTCTGGGAAAAGATATTCGGGAGAAGGAATCCGGAGCGAGAATTTCCTATCAAAACGAGGAGCATACCGTTTGCCGAACCGCTACGGGGACGGGACCCGTGACATGGAGTCACAATGGACGTAGTGACGGAATCTACGATTTAAACGCCAATGTGTGGGAGTGGGTAGGTGGGTTGCGTCTGGTTTGCGGCGAGGTTCAAGTGTTGCCGAATAACAATGGCGCCTCGACGCATGATTCCCAGAGCGCGTTTTCCAAGGATTGGCGTGCCATTGACGGGAGTAACGGTGCATGGATTATCCCGGACGGCAATGGAACAACTCCGAACAGTGTGAAATTGGATTTTGTCAACGATCGTTGGGTCTATGTAAGCGGTCAAATTACAAGCCTTTTTGATGGCTTTCGATTTTGCAATTTTGCAGATGTGACGGCAAACGTTTCGATATGCGACAAAGCAAAGGAACACTTGTACGCCTTGGGGTGTCTCCCGACGCCTCTGTATCAAGAAACCGAAGTTTCCTTTTACGCAAATAACGGGGGAGCTGAACGCATCCCATTCCGTGGCGGACGCTGGGGGCAGGGACGAAACGCAGGTGTATTCAAGACCTGTTTTGACGATCCCAGAACCTACTCAGGTGATGCCGTGGGGTTCAGATCTGCGTACTATGAGGCGTGATTTGATTTGTTAGGATATAATAAAAGTACAGGGCGGAGAGATTTATGAACTCAAGCGTGCGCTGAAATGCTCTGCGCATTTGTTGGTTTCTGCAATGCGCACGCTTTGGCAACGCCGCCACAGCGGCTTTTGCAGAGTTCTGCCTCATGCACTTTTACCACGAAAAAATAAAGGTGTCACCTTGCGGTAACACCTTTATTTTTTGGCGGAGAAGGAGAGATTTGAACTCTCGCGCCGGTATAACCGGCCTACACCCTTAGCAGGGGCGCCTCTTCGGCCTCTTGAGTACTTCTCCATGTACTCATCACAAGCTGCCGTTTGCAGTGGCTTGCGACTCATATATTATACATCCTTTTTTTTCGTTTGTCAAGGGTTTTTCTAAAACTTTCTTGATTTTTGCCAAAAAACAATCCGCTCCCTCGCTTGACTTTCCTGTCGCTTTTTGTTATAATGAATTGAATGAGCTTGATGGGGGATTTTTTATGACACAAAAGCAGAAAAAGGAGCGCATGGCGGCAATCGTCGAGGCGCTCAAAGAAATATACCCCGAGGCGATTTGCGCCTTGGAATGGGGCGGCGAGCCTTGGAAGTTGTTGATCATGGGGCGGCTCTCCGCACAGTGCACCGATGCGCGGGTCAATCAGGTGTGTCGCGAGCTTTTTGCCGCTTATCCGACTCCCGAAGCAATTGCCGCGGCGGAGCTTTCGGATCTGGAGCGCTACATCCGTCCGTGTGGGCTGTTTCACGTCAAAGCGCAGAACACCAAGGATGCTTGCGCGATGCTGGTCAACGAATACGGGGGTATTCTACCCGACACGATGGAGGAGCTACTCAAATTCCCGGGAGTGGGACGCAAGGTCGCCAACCTTCTTTTGGGTGACCTCTACCACAAGGGCGGCGTGGTTGCCGACACGCATTGCATTCGTATTTGCGGTCGCTTTGGCATGTATCCCGAAACCTTAAAAGACCCTGTCAAGGTGGAAAAGCTGATGACGCCGCTTCTGCATCCAGATGAGATCTGCGATTTTTGCCACCGCATCGTGCAATTCGGACGTGACGTCTGCACAGCGCGTTCTCCGCAATGCACGACCTGCCCGCTCCGTTCGCTTTGTAAACACGGAGATGGAAAAATCTATGGATCAAACGAACGAGTTTCGTCAGTTTGATGAAAGTTTTGGTCAAGCTTTTTCAAAAGCTTGCGAGGTCAAGGGCGAGAGCCCTTGTCGCGCTCCGCAGAGCGCAAAACTTTCGATACGGCGTTTCTTTTTGCAAGCTTTTTCTTTGCGCCTCCTTTCTGCAAAGAAAAAGCGGCTAACAAATTTTACCAATTAACCAATGCACACTTTGTTACATAACTATGTAGCCCCCGCGCGCCAAACGGCGTGCGGGGGCTTTTGGTATCTTATACATTTTTTGCAAGCGTTCCGTCGTTGCAACGAACAGTAATGCCTGCGTTATAATAGGATTCCCAATCGCTGCAAAGTGCTTTCCACTCCGCAATTGTGCCGTTGTATTCCACGACCACATCGTATGGGTCGCCGGTTTCATGCGCACTATAAAATACTTGCAGTGTACTCGGCAGCTTGATCAAAACCAGATTTGGGCAACCGTAAAACGCACCGGCATCAACCGTTTCCACACCTTCCTCCAGTATGATACGTTCCAAGGATGAGCAATAGTTGAATGCAAGCATGCCGACCGTTTTCACCGTCCCGGGGATGCTGATTTCCCGTAGGTTCGAGCAACCTTCAAAGGCACATTCTCCGATTCTTGTCACACTCGAAGGGATCGTTACGCTGACAAGCGTGCTCCAATCGCGGAATGCGTAATCGGGAATTTCCGTAACGCCTTCGGGAATCACCAGATCGGTAACAGGTGCGCCGTTAACGTAAATTTCCACACCGCTGCGCATCGCGGGTATGATTCCGCCCGCGAAGAGAGTTGAAATATCCTCAAGCTCGATGCGTTCCAGATTATAGAATTGCGTAAATGCATATCGCTCAAGCGAGGTAATACTGTCGGGCAGCGAAATTGCAGTGATTTGCGGAAGCACCGTAACGGACTCCACGTCGGGGTCTCCCCAGAAGGGCATCTCCGTCATGCCATCGGGAATCACCAGCTTTGTGACAAGCTCACCGCCGATATAGAGCTTGTGATCGGCTTCTTGGAAACAATATTGCGTCTCGCATGTCAGGAATGCCTCCATGCTGTCAAAATGGAGATTCACGCTTCGGACGCCTCCCGGGAAATGACTATCAAATAAAGCCGTCATGTTTTTGTTTCCGCCGTACAGATAAATATCCTTCAGATTGGTGCAACCGGCAAAGATGTAGGGATCCCCCATTTCGGTCAAAGATTCGGGAATGGTCACACTGACAAGCGTGTCCCAATTTTGGAACGTACTTGAAGAAATCCTCGTCATAACGCCGTCGGGAATCACCAGCTCAGTAACGGGCTCACCGCCAACGTAACGCTTGTGTGTCGTTTCGCCACAGCACTCCAAAAAGCTGCTCAAAAGCGCTTCGATGCTCTCAAAATGAAGATTGACTGCATGTGGCGTGTCGTTTGCAAACAGCTCATAGACAACCTTATTTCCGCCGTGAAAATACAGATCGGTAAGATTGGGGCAACCGTCGAAGGCACCGCTCCAGGAACCGACACCGGTAAAGGCTCCCCGCGCGCTGGCGGGGATCGTCACACTTTTCAGCGTTGTGTGATTTTGAAAGGCTCCGTCCAATACATTGGTCGTACCGTCACGCAGTACTACGTCGGTCAAGCCATCCTCAATCGCAATTGCCACTGTGCTGACGTAACAAACGCCGTTTTCCCACGTCCCGTTCTCCTCTCGAAGCATGACTGCCGGAAGGTCCACGGTCATTGGGAAGTTTTCGGGAACCTCCAAAAGGATCTCTTTATCAACGGGAACGGTTTGGAAGCGGTAACGGTTTTCCTGCCACACGTCATAGGCATTTGCTTGTTGCATGATGAGAGCAAGCTCGCCAATCAATGTATTGGCATCAAATCCGATGCCGTCCAAAATTTCTCTCACCTTGATCAGATCATCGGCGGAACGATTGGTATTTGTTTGATACCAAACGTGGGAGGAGAAATATTTCATAAAGGGGTAATTCTCATAGTACGAATCCTTCTGATAGTCCTTCATTGTACTAAGATCATAGACCACAAAGAGATTCAAAAGCTTTTGATACTCAAGCTCACTCATACCCCCCTCCGCTACCAGCTTTTCCAAGGGGGCTTTGATATACGTATCAAAATGCTCACCGTAAATGAACTGCGGCAGTATCAGAGGATGCTCTCGAAGCTGAATGCTTGCAATCGGCTTACCGGTAGGATCGGTTGCGGGAATTTGGACGGTACTGGAATTCGATGAATTTCTTGCCGCCACGCCGAAATCAATACCTATAACGGATCCGTATTTGACGGCAGGACTATCATCAAAACGATAGATCAACCGATAGGAATAATCGGTAAAAAAGCTTTGCGTGCAGAGCATATGCACGGCTGTTCCCGTGCCGTCCAGCGCGTCGTATACCCCTACAATGGCGTATTGATACAACGTATCCTCGCTGAGCCCATCAAACGTGACCGTTGTTTTGGAGAGCGAAATCTCCTTTTGGAACAGAAGCGCCTCGCCGTCGTAAAGTACCGCCAGGAGCTTCTCCCCCTCGGTTGCGGCGATCAGTGCGGCGGGGTCTGCCACAGACACGGTAAACGTGATACGGTCGTTTCCAATCGTTGTATTTTCAATGCTTGCCGTAGGCTGAATTTCGGGCGTGACGGTTACGCGCACCGTATCGTCGCCTTCCATGCGGACGTCTTTAAATTCCGTTCCGTCGACGTATTTGATGGCATCGATGGTATATTCAATCACCCCCTCGGCATCTGCGGGAATGATCATCGGAACGGTGACGGTTTGCAGGTCATGTCCAACCACAAACCCTTCCATACCTACCTGCTTCGGCTGTCCGCCAAGAGTAAACGACCAGATCTCAAACAGATCGGGGTTGTCAAAATGAACGGTGATGTAGATGGTTTGTCCTGCTTGTGCAAAGTATCCTTCGGGCGCGCCCGTGATCTGCAGAGAGTCGCTGACAGCATCCTTGATGGGCTTCTTACCCTCACCAAAGGGCTTGTCCTTGTCTACCTTTTGGTTGCCGTAGACGTGATTCGAATTGCTCAACACAAGCGACTCAAAGGGAGCTTCGGCACTCTCGCTCACGGGCATCTCGTTGGAAACGGTCATGCCTTGATAAACAGGAACTTGTTTTGGATCTCCCACGGGCGGGACGTTTGGTTGTGTTCCACCACCTGTTCCGGGAGTCAGATTTTGCATGATCAGCATGATGCCAATGACAAGCAAAAGGATACTTGCCGCCGTGGAGCTGATACCGATGAACCAATTGCGTTTTCTCATACGTTTCCTCCATGCACGAAATAACAGATAGCGTTTTGCGCTTTGACGGTCGATGATTTGGTCATCGATCTCGGATACGGTGTCAAGCATCAAACGGTCTTTCTTATCCATCATAAGAGTAACCTCCTTTTTGAAGCTCCGCACGCAGAGCCTCTTTCATTCGGGCAAGCTCGCGCGAGACGGTTTTTTCACTGAGCAGGAGCAATTTTGCGATGGTGGGAATGGTGTCGGAATAGTAATAACGGCACACAAAGATAAATTGCTCGCGGTCGTTCAGTTCTTCCAGGAAGTGCTTCAGTATCATGCCCAGTTCGGTTACGGCACGCTCTTCTTCCCAAGAGATCATCTCCTCGGGAACACAGGTGCCGATTTCGTGAATGGGAACGGTCATGTGAGAGGGGATTCTCTTTGCCGCTGTCTCTTTTTTGTATTTGTTGACGGCGATATTGCGCGTGATGCGCGAGAGAAAAACGTTGAATACCGACGGACGAGATGGGGGAATGCGATTCCAGGTGCCGAGATAGGTGTCGTTGAGACATTCCTCGCTGTCGGGATCGTTGTGTACGATATTGTAGGCGATGGTAAAGAGGTATTTTCCGTATTTACGGTCTGTTTCTTCAATCGCCTGTTCGTTGCGTTGCCAATACAGCTCAATGATCTCCTCGTCCGAGCATTGCGCGCGTGTATTTTGCTTTTTTAGATTTTGACGATTCATGCTTATCTCCTTTTTTATAAAGTCCTACATTACTATAAGTCAGTTTTTTGGATCGAACACGGACATGAATTTTCAAAAAAAGTTAAATTTTGTCGTTTTTGATATTTTGTTCGGTTGCAGAAGCGTTTGTTCCTTTGGATTTTTTGCGTCTGCGCGGTCGCTTCACGCTCTTTTTTTGCGTGGTTTTTGGGGGCTTTGGTTGCTTTGGCGGTTGTACCGCAAGCACCTCTCCAACACATTCGGGGTAAGCCTCAAAGAGCATATCTGCCGTGACATGGAGATGGCGGCAGATGGATTTGAGGAGTAACATCGTGGCATACGCGTCGCCGTCACTGCGGTGGCGGTTTTCGACTTCATCTCCACACCACGCTTCAAAATAGCCGCCCAGCCCATGCGCTTCCTTGTGTTCGGGCTGCATACGCGCAAGCTTTTCAACGTCAAAGCGGTGATAGGGAATGTGGGGGAGCGCATAACGCTCGCATGCGCGCCGCAAAGCCTTGACGTCGTTTGAGACCGCAAAGCCGACCGCCATATCGCAGGTTTTAAACAGCTCGCAAATTTCCCCGTAACGATCGGAGAAGGTGGGAGCAGCTGCGATTTCCTCTTTGGGGTAGGCGAGGATATTTTGCTCCACGTATTCGTTCCATTCGCACTCCGGATTGATGCAAAGATCAACGGGAGGGGTCAGAACGTTAAACTCCTCGTCCGTAACCGTATATCCGATGGAATAAATAGACCCCGGTACCTGCCCGTTTGCAAACTCCATATCAAAATAAAGAATTCTCATATCAACACACCTTTCCACATCTTCTGCTTGTATTCTATCATGCCGTACGGTAATTTTCTATAAAATAATGTAAACAATTCAAAATTTCACGTTTTCTATTTACAAACAGATGTTTTTGTAGTATAATAAACACGCATAAAGACGCAAAAATGCGCAACAAACGCAAAATAATTGCTTTGGAGGCACCAACAATGTACAAATGTGAGCGCGAAGACGAGATTATGGCACTCTTGTCCGAGACCGAATACGCCACGGTGGATTATTTGGTCAAAAAGATCAATATCAGCGCGTCCAGCATCCGCAGAGACCTGAAAAATCTGGAGGATCGCGGGCTTGTGATCCGTAGCTACGGTGGGGTAAAGCTTGCAAACTCCACGGGCAAGCTCATTCCGTTTTCTTTGCGTAGCCACGAGAACAGCACACAGAAAAAGCAGATCGCCAAGGCGGCGGTGACGCTGTTACACCAGGGCGACACGGTCTTTTTGGACGCTTCCAGCAGCGCCTACTTTGTAGCAGAGCTGTTGCCCGCGATCGGTGGGATCACGGTGGTGACCAACAGCATCGACGTGATGAGCTGTCTTGCGGGTTACGATATCAAGGCGTATTGCACTGGCGGATCGATCTCTGCCGACAACCGCGCGGTGCTCATCGGTGGATATACGCACGAATTTTTGAATAAAATCCACGCTGACGCGGCATTTTTCTCGGTGCAAGCGGTCAATGAGGACGGGGAATTTTCGGATTGCTATGCCGACGAGGTTGCCGTGCGGAATATCATGATCAAAAACGCGAACAAGCGGATCTTACTTTGCGATAGCAGTAAATGGGGAAAGACTTCGACCTTTTATCAGACCTCAATGGAGGAGATCGACTATTTGGTCACCGACAAGAACCCCAATCAATTTTTCAAAAATCCGATGCCCGAAAAGTGTATTATTGCTTAAACGACCATCGAGCTTTCGGCTTTCGTCAGTGCGGAAAAGGTTTTGCCGAGCTTTTTTAAAAGCTCGCACGGGTCCAGCGCGTGGGGCGCTGGTCGCGCGTCGCAACGCGCGAAATCCTTTTTGGGGCGCTTTCTCTTTTGTTAGCTTTTCTCTTTGCGCCTGCACGCTCAAAGAGAAAAGCGACTAAAGAATTTTGCAATCTATCCGATCACTCATGAA
>JAZQXI010000116.1:0-8735 GCA_045632805.1 Eubacteriales bacterium
AACGCATGGCTGTTTCGGATACGCTTTCAAAGTGTGGAAGGATCGAGCGCGGCGAATCGGTGCAAAGTGATACCGTCACACACGTCGCCTGTTTCAGAATTTCGCGGAGTACAGCGTATTCGGGAACGGTAAAGCTTGTGAAGGAATCGATATAGACGTTCGCACCTTCAAAAAAGCGATGCGAAGCAAGCGTCTGTGCCATACGTGACAGACGTTCGGCGGGGTCATCTCCGAATACGGCTTCCATAGATGCATGAAAGGCGGCATCTGTGAGGGCGATGTCCGAGAGCTTTTTTTGTAAAGGGGAATCTTTGGGAAGATCGCGCGCTGCATTTTCCAAGGCGGCACTGTCAATTCCCGAGGCGCGAAGCTCATTGACCGTTCCAAGCATCAATTCCGCAAGTGTGGAGTCTGCATGCGTTGTCGAACGGTATTGCTGAAACAAGGGGGAGAGCGTGCGCAGGGTATTCCACATCAGGAGCATTCGAAGCCCTTGATCGACCGAGCTTTGTGTCAGTCCGCCGCAAGCGCGAAAGACGTCCTCGCACAGTCCCGAAAAATTGGCGACCTCAAAATAAAGTCCCGCGTTTTGCGGAAGCGCGGCAGGGAGATCCCGTTCGCCGATGTAGCCCTGTTGCTCGGGCAGAAGCAGATAGCAACGTTTTTTTGCTTCAATATCGGTACGGATCAGTTCGATCAAAGCATTGGTTTTTCCGGCACCGGATGGGCCGTAGATCAGCTTCAGCATCGGTTGTCTCCTTTCTCCTTTAATTTAAGATTCCGTTCTATTACAGCGCGTTCGCGCCATGCATAAGCGCGGCACGCAAAATCCTCGTCGCTCAGGTTCTCTAAAACCTGCAGATCCATGTGGAGGATTGGCACATCGTAAAAATAGGGAATGGGGGTAAAGATCGTCCCGTCCTTGATGGCACGTGCCGTATGTGGGCAGACCTCTTGACAGATGTCACAGCCCCATATAAGGGAATGCGCACACAGTCGCGCTTCTTCATCGGGGGTAAGCGGTCCTTTTTTTTGTGTCAAGGCAGAAAGACACTCGCCCGCTCCTTTGGGGCAAGCCGCAAGACATGCTCCGCACCCCTCGCAGGATTCTATTTCACGTGCATTTCCGCCAAGACGTGCATCGGTGATGATCTCCCCTAAAAAGACGTAGGAGGAGTGATCGCGGGTGATCAAAAGCCCGTTTTTTCCAATGACGCCCAAGTCCGCCGATGCGGCAGCGTGCAGCTCGTCAATGGGGGAATGATCCGCAAATCCCGCAAAGCGGTGTGTGGGATAGCGCTCCCGAAGCGCGGGGATCAATTCGTCGAATAACTCTTTAAAAAACAGATGATAGTCTTTTGAAAGTGCATAAGCGGAAAGATTCCGATCCTTTTGGAGGGCATGCGGTGTCAGATAGGGGATGGCAAGCATGACGACGCTTCCATCGGTTATGCCGGCACGTTCCAACAGATAGGGCTTTTTGATACGGCAGGAATCAAGCGGGAGCGCGGCGAAGAGCTTGATCTGTTTCAATTGTAAAAAATTCGATAAAAATGCAAACATCTCTTTTCCTTTCTCCCATTTTATGATATAATAAATACGATCACCTTCATTATACCAAATATCCGTCAAAAAAACAAGATGTGTCAGCTTTTTTCAAGTGTTATTTCTGACATCTTCAAACATCTGTCACAATTGAAAATTATAATAGCATCAGAGCCCTGCAAGAGGGCGAACAAGCAGAATTGGAGGTTTTGATGTTATGAATGATCAAAATTCACAATTTGAGAACGACTCCTACCGCTCAGGAAGCGGATACAACGATTACGGCTATGTGTTTTCAGATGGCAACGGCTTTGCACCGCAACCGCCGCGCACACCACGAAAGCGCGGTGTTGCAACGGTGCTTATCATTGCGCTTTTATGTGTGTGCCTCTCCTTTGGCGCGGGATTTAGCGGCGTTATGTATGCCAAGCACCTTTTTGCGGAGGGGGAGAACGGAGAGAGCGGAAAAGGAAATGAAACGTTTGATCCGTCAGGGGTATTGAACGAGGATCCTGAAAGTGTGCTTGCGAAGGCAGAGCCAAATAGCTCGATCTATGGATCGGCAGGCGAGGATGCGTTCGCCGCATCCGGCGTGGTTCGAATGGTTCAGGACGCCGTGGTCGTCATTGATACGCTTTATCCTTCCGCGATGGGATATTCGCAATCGGGAACGGGAAGCGGTGTCGTCATTTCCGCGGATGGATACATTCTGACCTGTAACCACGTGGTCGAGGATGCGCACGTCATCAAGGTTACGCTGAATTCGGGAAGCATTTATGATGCGACGCTTGTAGGAAATGATAGTGCCAGTGACTTGGCGGTGATCAAGATCACACCAAACGCGGAGGAGCCCTTGACCTACGTCGAACAGGGCTGTAGCGGAGACTTGGTCGTTGCTGAAACAGTGATTGCAATCGGAAATCCGCTTGGAATGGGATTGACCGTTTCCGAGGGCATCGTCAGTGCTACCGAGCGGCAGATCACCATGAGTGACGGAACCGAGATGACCTTGATTCAAACCGATGCCGCGATCAATTCGGGCAACTCGGGAGGCGGACTCTTCAATCTCGACGGACAGCTTATCGGCATCGTCAATGCCAAATATTCCGCCAGCGGCGTCGAGGGCTTGGCGTTTGCCATCCCGATCGATTCGGCGTATCCCGTTGAGACGCAGCTCATTCAGTATGGCTACGTGCGCGGTGTTGTGGATCACGGACTCACACTGCTTGACGTCAATGAATCCAACCTTTGGCAAGCTTTTTATCAGTATAAGCTGCGCGAGGTAGGCGTTTATATTTATTCGTCCGAATATAACGAAAATCTTAAAACATGGGACCGTATCGTCTCGGTGGACGGAGAGAAGATAGAGACGCTTAAGCAATTTGAGGAAATCATCAAATTGCATGAGGTGGGGGATCAGGTCAGCATCAGCGTGATCCGAAACGGCAAAACGATTACCGACACACTGGAGCTGGTGGAATATATCCCCGACAGACTTAAGGATCAAGCCGATTAACGGCAAAGAAAGGACAGGCTTTGTATGTACCATATTTTAGTTGTTGACGACGAAACGCGGATTCGATCCATCATCCGTAAATATGCCGAATTTGAGGGACATCAGGTCACCGAAGCAGCGGACGGCATGGAGGCGGTTCTTTTGTGCCGCAAGAACAATTACGATCTGATTATTATGGATATCATGATGCCAGAGCTTGACGGCTTTTCGGCTTGCCGCGAGATTCGCAAGGTCTCGCAAACACCGATCATCATGCTCTCGGCGCGCGGTGAGGAATATGACCGCATCAACGGTTTTGAGGTCGGTATTGACGATTACGTAGTCAAGCCGTTTTCTCCAAAGGAGCTGATGCTTCGGGTGGACGCGATCATGAAACGTGTCAAGGTCAAGCCGCAGGATACCGAGGCGGCAAAGCCGAATGTTGTCGTGGAGCTTGACGGTGGCGGATTGCGTGCGGATGTGACCGCAAGATTGGTGTTCATTGATGGGGAACGCGTGGACATGTCCCCAAAGGAATATGATCTCTTTTTCTACCTTTTGACAAACCGAAACATTGCCTTAACACGCGAAAAGCTGTTGTGTGAGGTTTGGGGGTACGATTTTTACGGAGACGCAAGAACGCTTGACACTCATGTCAAGCTTTTGCGCAAGAGCCTTGGAAGATACAGCCGATATATTGTCACTCTGCGCGGTGTCGGATACCGCTTTGAGGAAGTATGATTACCAAGCACAAAAAAACGGGTGGAATCAGTATCCGTTGGAAGCTTGCGGTCTATCTTGCCGTGTTCATTGCCTTGGTCTTGATCGTCACGTGGGTCTTTCAGGTCTATCTTTTGGATACCTTTTACGAGCACATCAAAAAGAAAGAGCTGGTGGAGTCCGCCGCGTACCTTTCCGAATATTTGGAAAGCGAGGATCTTTCTCTTTTGGCATACAGTTGCGCGGTAGATGGTACTATGTCGGTTACGATTTGCAGGCTGGAGGAGGGGGAGATCTCTTCTTTGGTCAACGTGGATGCTACGGGAAGACACGGAACCGTGCTTTCGAATGAGATGATGATGGCGCTTTGCAATCTCGCGTATGAAAACGGGGGAAGCTATCTTGGGCGTTTTTTCGGCGCGCGTGAGGTCAACAAAAACGAGCCCGCCTTCTTTTTCGGAGAGGGGGGCATGAAGGATCAGCTTCGCGGAAATAACGTGCGATTGATGTATCTTTCGTTGGTGGAATCGGAATCGGGAAATTCCTATCTGATTCTGCTCAACGCAGGGCTCCAGCCCTTGGAATCCACCGTGCAGATTTTGCAAACGCAGTTCCTTTGGATTGCGGTTATTTTGCTCATTTGTGCGGGAATTATGGTCTTTTTGCTTTATCATCATATATCGGCGCCCTTGGTTTCGATGAATGAGGCGGCAAAGCAGTTGGCACTTGGAAAATACGACGTTGAATTTTCGGGCAAGGGTTACCGTGAGACGCGAGAGCTTGCAAGCACCTTGAACTATGCTTCCAATGAGCTTTCCCGCCTGGATAAGCTCCAAAAGGAGCTGATCGCCAACATTTCGCATGATTTGCGCACGCCGCTGACGATGATCAAAGGGTATAGTGAGATCATGCGCGATCTTCCCGGCGAAAACACGCCCGAAAACATACAGGTCGTCATCGATGAGACGACGCGCCTTTCCGAGCTTGTCAACGATCTGTTGGATCTTTCCAAGATTCAATCGGGAGCTCGCCGCTCGGAGCCGGAGGAATTCGATCTGACCGCGGCGCTTGAAGAAACCATGAACCGCTATGATACCTTTGTGCGTCACAAGGGGTACCGTATCAACCTGCACACCGACGGGAATGCTTGGATTTATGCCGATCGCAGTATGATTTTGCAGGTGCTTTATAATCTGATCAACAACGCGATCAACTACACGGGTGAGGATCTCTCCGTAACGGTTACGCAAACGGTCATCGACCGTTGTGTTCGCATCAGCGTAACCGACACGGGAGAGGGAATTTCTCCCGAGCAGATGCCGCTGGTATGGGATCGCTACTATAAAGTGGACAAGGTGCATCGCAGAGCGATGATCGGAACGGGACTGGGACTTTCCATCGTGAAGGAGATTCTGGAACAGCACCGAGCCGCTTATGGCGTCAGCAGTACCGTCGGAAAGGGCTCGACCTTCTGGTTTGAGTTGCCCCTTTGCCGTGTCCCCGAATTACCGTTACTTTCGACCAAGGAGGAATGACAGCTTGAATCCAACCGTAGTATCCTTACTCAAATGTCCCGTCTGTGGCAATGGTATGCTGCAAAGCGAGGACGCAAAAACCTGTCGGTGTACAGGTGCGCGTACCCATTCTTACGATTTTTCCAAAAGCGGATATCTCAATCTCACCTCGCCGCGTGACGGGGAGGGAGACCAAAAAGAAGCGGTGCGTGCCCGTAAATGCTTTTTGGAGGCAGGGTACTATCAACCGCTGTCGGATGCCGTCAATGATATTTTAAAGGAGCTTGGCGCCAAGACCGTGTTGGATGCGGGATGCGGCGAGGGCTACTATACCAACCGTATGGGAAGTGTTTGTGATGCTTTTGGCGTAGACCTTTCCCGAGCGGGGATCGATGCCGCCTCTAAAGCGGCGCGCGCAAATGCGACGGGTGCCGCGTTTGCCGTGGGAAGTCTTTTTACGCTTCCCGTACATGATCAGAGCTTCGACGTGATCACCAATCTGTTTGCGCCTTGCGCAGAGTCTGAATTTTTGCGGGTACTGAAGTCGGGTGGCACATTGGTGCTGGTCGGCGCGGGGGAGAGCCATCTGTTTGGATTGAAGGAGCTTCTTTACGAAAATCCCTATCTCAATCCCGGCAGGGCGGATCTGCCGCAGTCGATGTTGCACGTGGATCGCCGCCGGCTGACATATCGTATCACCGTGCAAGGTCAAGAACAGATCGGGGCGTTGTTTTCGATGACGCCGTACTATTGGCGCACAAGCCCCACCGACCGTCAAAAGCTGGAGGCGCTGGAGACGCTTGAAACCGAAGTGGATTTTGATATTTTTCTTTTCAGAAAGGGACAGTAATGATGAGAATCTCCGTATGTATCCCGATGTACAATGAAAACCGAGTCATCGCAGATACCGCGCGTACGCTTTCGGCGTACATGGAGGCGCATTTTGAGGATTATGAGCTTCTGTTCGTAAGCGACGGAAGCGTGGATGGATGTGACAAAACGGTAGAGGATCTGCAATTGCCGCACGCGCGCGTCATTTCCTATGCACCCAATCGGGGAAAGGGATGCGCCGTGCGCACGGCAATGCTTGCGGCAACGGGAGACGTGCGCATGTTTACCGATGCCGATCTTGCCTATGGAACCGAGGTCATCTCGCGCGTTGCCAAGGAGTTCCAAGCGCACAGCGATGCCGATCTTGTTTTAGGCTCCCGCAATTTAGCGCGTGACGGATATGAGGGATATACCTTCTTGCGCAAGCTTGCGTCGCGTACCTATCTGCGTGTTTTGTGCATGGTGGGAGGCTTCCGACTTTCGGATTCGCAATGCGGGTGCAAGGCATTCTCGGGCAAGGCGGCAGAGACGATCTTTTCCAAATGCGAGGTCAACGGCTTTGCGTTTGACTTTGAGGCGATCTTGTGGGCGGATAAGCTCGGACTCAAGATATACGAGATGCCCGTCAAGGTTATCAATCATGGGGAATCCAAGGTCAACGTCCTGCGAGATACCGTGAAGATGCTTGGAGATCTGCGGAAAATGAAAAAACGCATCCGTAAAACGAATGTGTAAGTGTTAGAAGAGAAAGGGACAGTTTTATGAAAATCCTGATCGCGTATGCCTCTAAAAACGGAACGGTGAGAGAGTGTGTCGACCGCCTTTGTAAAGGTCTTTCGGGACTTGACGTCACGGTGACGGATCTTGCCAAGACCACGCCGAACGTTTCGGAATATGACCTTGTCGTCACGGGCGCGTCGGTGCGTTTTGGACGCCTTCTTGCTCACGAACGTAAATTTTTAAAGGAAAATCGAGAAGTATTGGCGCAAAAAACGCTCTGCCTTTTCCTTTGTTGCGGTATGGCGCACGAATCCGAGTACTACCGTGAAAATCTCTTTCCCAAGGAGTTACGTGATACAGCGTACCAAAATCTTTATTTTGGTGGAAGTCTGCGAACCGACGGGTTGCCGTTTTTTGATAAGCTGATCGTCCGTTCGGTACGCTCTTCCATCATGGAAAGCGAGATCGAGGATGGGGAATATACCCCTTCCATGCCCGGAATCCTGCCCGAAAATATCGAGAGAATGGCAACGTATATTCGCGCAAAGCTACGTGAGAATGTATAAAGTTTTGGAGCCCCCTGTGATAATGTGGGGGCTCCTATTTTTTCGAGCTGGCAGAGCTCAATAACCAAAATACAATTGATTGGATTAAAAGTAGCGATTATTTTTGTTTAATAAGAATTGTACGATTTTTAAAATGTTAATATTTTAGAAATAATTTTGTGTTATTATGTAAAGGGGTATTTTACCGTATAAAAAAACAAAGGAATATGACTATGAATTTGACGGAAATTTTACAGCAACTTTCGGAGGCATCCGTATATGCAGTTTTATTGGTTTTAGCATTTGTACTATTTTATTTTATGCACAAAAATAGCATCAAAAATTTAAAAGATTTTTCAAATAGCTCTATTGAACAGATTAGAAAAGCATATCAGGATTCAAATGAGAGACTTATCAAATTCATGGAAAATGTTACCAAAAACTAATTATAATGATTATTAGAAAGGAGAGATTGAGATGTTTAATTACATTGGTATTTTAGGTCTTTTGATTTTGGTGATGGTTTTAACCTTTTTTTTCGGCATCTCAATCTCTATAGAAAAAAAGACCATTAAGCGACTTTTTGAAAGAGAGAAAGAACGGATTAGAATCTTTAATAAACTACTTGCGTTAGAAGAACGTATTGCGAAGAAAACAAGTAAAGATATAAAAAGAGATTCTCTTCAAGAAAAGTATCTCGGTCAAATTCGCTATATTATAAATAATTATGGCTATAATATTGAAAAAGTTGAAATTGGAACAATAAAGTCCAAACGTAGAAACTCGCAAACTTCTTTAATTACTAGAGAGAGTTTTTTCGATGCTTTTTTGAATTCTTCTAAACCAGTGAAACGTGACATCTTAGATTTATCGGAAATATTGGATTCAATCTATAAATTTAATCATCCGGTAAAATATAAGTTTGTTCAATTCAAAAAAAATATTAGTGTGCAAATTTTGTTGTTTTTATTAAAATTATGTTTGAATGTACTGAAATTACTAGAAAAATTAGTGCAACGGAAGGAAAAAAAACAACGACTTAATATTTATGCAAACGAGAAGATTCAAGAAAAAAGAGTATCAAATTCATTAATTGTGAACGATTATTCTAATACTAGTATAGAAGAAATCTTTGTATATTAATCCTATTCATCAAATCCGAGCTATTTCGTTCACGAGATTGATTTGGATTTGTTTTGGTAGGTTACCCATCGGAGAGTCACAACTCAAACGCGCGGCTGGATATGCACTAATTTGAAGTTTTGTATGCCGCGCGTTCTTGGCAAATTGCAAGCAATTTGCAGAGCCCTGACTCGTAAAATAGAGCGACAACAAAAAGAAGTCATCGCATTGCGATGTGGGCTT
>JAZQXI010000117.1:0-24386 GCA_045632805.1 Eubacteriales bacterium
CCAAAAGGATGTTCCCGTCTACGGTAAAAACCATCACGGTCCCGTCACCGTCACGATCATCAAAAACCGTTGCCGCGCGGTCTACGAATACACCGTAGGCGGCAAGGTCTACCGTGTCCGTCACGCCCTCTACGTCACCGCAAGGCAGATGCCACGCACCGTTGGTGTGGTATATTGGAAGCGCTTCCCTCGCATCCGCTACGTCCGTGACGAGGTCGGCTCACACTCCTTTGATCTCGCAGCGATTCTCAATCTGATCTTTGCCGGAGCGGCGCTGATCCTTGCCCTCACTGCGCTTTTCGGTTAAAGCTTTTTTTGCGTTCCCCTTGCAAACCCCTCGTACGTGTGTTATAATAAGGTATCACATTCCAAAAGGAGACCTTACATGAAGCTCACAGCGGCAATTTTTGATATGGACGGAACTCTGATCGACTCCCTCTCATTCTGGAAGCAATATTGGAAGGATTTTGGAAGACAATATCTGAACGTCGAGGACTATGCCCCGCCGGAAGAGCTTGACAGAACCATCCGCACGATGATCTTCAGCGACGGTGTACGCGAGATCCGCCGCCTTCTCTCCCTCTCCGTTACCGAGGAAGAGATCCTCTCCTACAGCGCGGAATATCTCCGCTACTTCTACCGCGACGTGGTGCGCGTCAAGGACGGTGTCTATGCATTTTTGGATCACCTGCGCGCACAAGGCATCAAATGCGCCCTTGCAACCGCCACCGACATGGAATTCGTCCGTATCGCGATCGATGCCTGCGGCTTGACCGAGTATTTTGACGTCGTCCTCTCCTGCGCCGACATCGGGGTAGGCAAGGATCGCCCCGACGTTTATCTGTTGGCGGCAGAGCGTCTTGGCGGCGTTCCCGCGTCCGAGACCTGCGTGTTTGAGGACTCCTACGTCGCCTTGGAAACCGCGAAACGCGCGGGCTTTTTGACCGTCGGCGTCTACGACAAATACAACTACTGCCACGACCGTCTCCGTGCCGCCGCCGACCTTTACGTAGACGACGGAGAAACAATGGAAGGTCTGATCCCCAATATCTGCCACTGATTTGACCGTGTTCGGTGATACGCATTTTCAAAAACCATGTAAAGGAGGCTCCCCTTTATGAGCATTGACGTCTTCGATAAGAGTGGCATTGTACTGATCATCCCCGCACTCAATCCCGACCAAAAGCTCCTCGGCGTTGTTCGGGAGCTGCAGCAAAGCGGATTTTCCAAGCTTCTGATCGTCAATGACGGAAGTCGCCCCGAATGTCAGGCGATTTTTGAAGAACTTGCAGGCGGAGGTTGCCAAATCCTGACCCATCACAAAAATATGGGAAAAGGACGCGCCTTGAAAAACGCTTTGAACGCGGCGCTTTCACTCTATCCCGATTGCACAGCGGCGGTTACGCTGGATGCCGACGGTCAGCACTTGACCAAAGACGTCATCCGCGTGGCGGAGGAAGCACTCCTGCATCCCGACAGCATCATTCTCGGTTCTCGCGAGTTTGGAAAGGATGTCCCCGCGCGCAGTAAATTCGGCAACGTCATGACACGCAACGTCATGGCTCTGTTTTGCGGGCTGAAACTGCGCGACACGCAAACGGGGCTTCGCGGCTTTTCCCGCTCACTGATCCCCAATTTTCTGACCACCGCAGGCGAGCGCTACGAATATGAGCTGAACGTTCTGCTTGCCGCCAAGGAGCAAAATATTCCCGTCAAGGAAATCACCATTGAAACGGTCTACATTGATGAAAACAGCTCCTCGCATTTCAATCCGTTCAAGGATTCGATCCGCATCTATTCGATGTTCCTCAAATACATTGCGGCATCGCTCTTCTCCTTTGTTTTGGACATCTCGCTCTTTGCTCTCTTTGCCCTCTGGTTCAAAAACGTGACCTATGCGGCATACGTCTATATCGCAACAGCACTGGCGCGCGCGGTCTCTTCCTTTGCGAACTATCTGATCAACCGCCGTCGCGTGTTCAAATCCACCAACACCACCCGTCGAGAAACCACGCTCCAATTGGTGGGCTACTACATTTTGGTGGTTTGCAACGTGATCGTATCGGCACTTGCCGTCAACCTGCTTTCCAAAGCCTTGGGTTGGAACGAAACGCTTGCAAAGCTTCCCGTTGATACGGTGCTCTTCCTTTGTAACTACGTCATTCAGCGCGAGTGGATCTTCCGCTCGCACAAGGAGGCGAAATGAGCTATTGGATCGCCCTTGTTGCGATATTCTCCGCCATCTTTGCGCTTTGGTGTCTGACCAAAAAGCCGTTTGCCATTCTCTTTCCCTTGGTCAATCTCTCCGTGATCGTCATTCTTTATACCGTGGGGCTTTTTGGCGCGTTGCGCTTGGGTGCATGCTTGGTTCTTCTGTTTTCCGTGCTTTTGCTCCTGATTGCACTGGTCAAAGCCATTCGCGAACGGACCTTGCATGAATCCCACCGCTTCTTTTCCCCCTTTGTTGTGCTGATCACCGCCTTTGCCGTTTTGCAATACGTTGCCCTTTGTGGGATGGAGGTCTTTAGCTGGGATGAATTGACCCACTGGGGGCTGGTGGTCAAGAATATGTTTTTCCACGGCGACTTTGGCGGCGGCGAAGCTGCGACTACCATGTTCAAGGGATATCCCGTGGGGACCTCGCTCTATCTCTGCTTTTTTGAGCTGTTTGGAGCGGAATTTGCCCCCGCGCATCTGTATATGGCAATGAATCTCCTCAACGTCAGCTTGATGCTCCCTGTTGTCGCGCGTTTTCAAAGCTTTGGAAAACAGCTTTGGGTCACCGTATTGATCCTCAGCTCGGTCTTTCCGCTCAACATCACCGCCTATCTTTCCATTTGGAACGATACGGTCATGGCGGCGCTGTTTGCATACATTCTGATCTCTTATTTTTGCTTTCCCGAGCCGCAGAACGCCACCGTCCGCACGTTGTCGATCTGCCTGTCCTCATTTGTTCTCTGCCTTGCCAAATCAACAGGGATCGCATTCGTCCTTTTTGCATACCTCATCATTGCCGCCGACCGTCTGATCCGAAGAACACCGCAAAAGCGCTTTACTTGGCGCTCACTTCTTTCGGCGCTTTTCCCGATCCTGTCGGTGCTTGCGGCAAAGCTATCCTGGTCGGCATACCAAGCGGCGCAAAATCTTGGGGAGGCGTGGGAGACCTCACGCATGACACCGCAGGCGATCGTGGAATATTTTATCTCCCCGAACGCCTTTCAACGTGACATCACCAAGCACTTTTGGGAGGAGTTCCTCTTCCCCTACACCTCGCACGGCAACGGAAGCTGTACGCCCATCCCCTATCCCCTTTTGCTTCTCGTGGTTGGAGTCTTGGTGTTTTTCATCATCAAAAGGACTCGTGACCGCCGCTATCTGCTTTCCCTTGGTATCGCACTTCCCGCATGCTTTGCGCTCTACGTGCTTGCAACGCTGGTCTCTTATCTGTTTGCCTTTTCCGAGGGAGAAGCATACTCGCTGGCAAGCTACGTCCGCTATCTGAACACCTTTATCGTAGCGGCAATTCTCCTTGCGGTATCCCTTCTATGCACCACACTGTCCGATTCCGAAAAGCGCTCCCCTAAAAAGACGCTGGGCGTTGCGCTCTGCGTTCTGTGTGCCGTTTGTTTGCTTGCGTCTCCCGTGATCGGAACGATCATGCAAAGCGTCAAGGCGCCTTATCGCGTACTGATCGAGCAAACACAGAAAATGGATCGCGCCGAATCGGTCTACACCGTCACCACGGGCGGAGACGGATTTTTGCAGGACGCCCCCTCCGAATACCTCGCCATGCGCTTTTTGGCAACTCCTGTGGATTGCAGCGGCTTGCGCATCGGCGGTTCCCCCTATCGCGGAGATTGGTGGGAAAGCAATATGACCCCCGATCAAATGCTTGCAGCAATGCACAAGGGGGGCTATGATTACCTCTACCTGCACCGCATCGATCAACGCTTTATCGAGCGTTATGCCGATCTCTTCTCTGACTCTCCGCAATGCTTTACCCTGTATCGCATGCAGGACGACGGAACGTTTCATGCAATTTGATTTTTGATGATACCAATGATTGAAATGGGCTGTCTCAAATGCCTCCGCATTTGAGACAGCCCATTTCCCTTCTACTCCATATTCCGTATTCAAAAAGGGAGCCCCCGATTGGGAGCCCCCTGTGTAAAACAGATATGGAATTAAGCGACCTGATTGAAGATTACAACAGAGCCATCGCCCAGAGTTGCTACGATGTTATTGTTTGCAGCATCGTATGTCCATGTTGCATCTGCAAGCGCGCCTTCATAGGGATTGAGGAACGTAAAGTTGATGACGTCGCCCTCAACCGTATAGGTGAAATCAGGATATGCGCCTTCCAAATTATCTGACATCCAACTACTGTAGAAATCCAAAACGTATGCAGCCATCATACCTTCCGTCTGAACGTCAGATTCCCAAGCGGTATTTGCAAAGCTAACCGTACCGTCACCGGAATCATCGCCGGAACCGCTGCCGGTTGCGGGAGTCAGGGTAGCAGTACCCTGCATCCAGGAGATCTGAAGCTCGTAATTTTCGGAAATCGAGTAGGTGTAACCAAAGCCGGAAACACCGTTGTAGTTGGTGTAATCACTCTCGATAGAGGTCGTGGTCAGAACACCGTCAGCATACTCATAGGAAAGGGTTTCCGTGTAAGTATAGCTGTCCCACCAGTCCTCGTACGAAATCGTTGCGAGCATCGTACCGTTAAGAGCGCCCTCGGATGCGGGAGTCAATACAACCGTCAGATTGGTATCACCGTACTGATTGAAGTTCCAGTCCATAATCGTAGCCGCATAGGTGCCGCTGAGAATATCCTCAATTGCAGGAGCAGGAGTTGCATTGATGGTCAGAGTTGCGGTGATCTCGGGGTTTTCAACCGATGCAATCATGATCAGTGCGGATGCGTTACCTGCAAAATCGGAGTACATGGTAACGGTGTAGGTGCCGTCACCGTTATCGGTGAGCATGCAGCTCATCATGGAAGCGGGAGCCAGCGTTGCGGTGAACTCGCCGTTTGCATAAGCATTGACGCTTGCGCCGAAGGTGACCTCGGTCATGCCGTCTGCATCTGCGTACATGTTGTACTCAGAAACGGACTCGCCGTTGATGTCAGCGTAGATCTCGGTTACTGCGGGAGCAGTGATCACGATATCGTAGGTCTTGGTTGCCAGCGTGGAAGCAACGGTAACCTTTGCTTCACCGGGAGCACCTGCGGTCAGAGTCAGGGCACCATCCCAATACATCGGGAACATACCCTCACCGGATGTATCAATGCTATCCAGAGCCATATCAGCAGTTTCGGGAGTTATGGGAACAATGGTCAGATCCAGGCTGGAGCCTGCTTCCATCGTAATGGTGCCATCGGCGCCAACTTCATTGCCTTCCTCGTCAACGAGCTTGAACTCGGACATCAGAAGCTCTGCGGGATCATAAGCGATCTCAAGCTCACGTGCGCCCTCGGTCTGCATGATAGCCCACTCGCGTACAACGATCGGAACCATGCCGACAACGTTGTATACGGGTTCAGCCTCTGCTCCACCCTCTTCATCAGCTTCAACCTCAACAGCCTCGCACAGATAGGTGGAGGAGTTGACCGTAGCCATTTCGATGGTGTAGTTGTCGCTCAGAGAGAAGACAACCTCTACAGAGTAGCAGTAGTAGTAGGGCTCATCCGTCTGCCAATCATAACCGCTAAGCACCTCGGAATTGAAGGAGAAGACGTAAAGAGGAGCATCTTCGTAAGCGATCACAGCCTCGGTGAAGGAATCGGAATCCTTTGCAAGCTCGTAAAGACCTGCGATCAAGCCGTCAACGCCTTCAAAAGTGGTTTCGATATCATAACTGAAGACTTCGCCAAAGACGTAACCGTCAATCATTGCACTGTTTGGCTCGTAAATCGGCTCTTCTACCAGCACGTCAACGAATTCATCGGTATCTGCGTTATATTCCTCGCTCATGTACTTATCAACCGTAAAGAGTTTGCCCTCGTTGAGGTAGAAGAAGTTCTCATGTGTGGAATAGCCGTCGCTCAGCTTGTAGTAGGAGTTGTTCTTACCGAACAAATACTCAACGGTCTTCTCGGTGTAAGGCGTGTATGCATCGTAAGCGTAGGACTCAACGATGGTACCGCCGTTAACCAGTCCTGCGTAGAACTCGCCAAGGTCAACAGCCTTCTCAACGGTGATGGTCTCACCCTCGAGGTAGCCGCAAACTGCGCACAGACCCATCTCGTCAAAGTCGTGCTCTTCCTCGTCAGCGACAACTGCGTGAGAGCAGCTTGCTGCGTGCCAATGCTTCTCGGCATCCATTGCCCATGCATCGGTGATGTAGGTGTGTTCGCATGCAACGAACGCACAGGTGTCGCAAACGCCGTTGTTGTCAGCGTCTACGTGCGCAGCCTTATCCTTGACCTCAATGGGACAGCCGCAGGTAACAGCGTACCAGTGGTTGGTCTCATCCTTGGAGAGCTCAGCCGCATAAGTATGGGTATGACCATAATCATAACCACAAACGTCGCAGACCTTATCCTTGTTCTTGTCTGCGTGTGCAGCGACAACCGTCTTGGAGGTTGCGCAATCGTCAGCCTCGGAGCAAGTTGCTGCGTGCCAGTGATTGGTGGCATCTGCCGACCATGCGTCACTGTAGGTGTGTTGGTGTCCGGTGTTCTCATCGCAGGCAACAAACATGAACGTTACCAGCAACAGAGCGCATACCAACAGAGAAATGCGTCTTTTCATGATAAAAGACCTCCTTAAAAATTTATTTCAACTTGTGTTGAAACCAAAGATTTGAGTCTCGGTGCTACGGGATCCCCCCAAGCCCCGCCGAGAACGGGGCGGCTTACGCCGCAATATGAAAGATACAAAGCATCACTTCTCTACGTAATACCCGCAGGCAAAGAGCCATTGATCCTCTTCCTTGGCATCCACCTTGTAAAGCGGATGCTCCTCGACCCAGCCGTTTCCGTCGGCAAAATAGCGTTGGGAAATGCTGAACGCCTGCAAAAAGACCTTGAGTTCCTCGGTGACTGCGTATACGCCGTCACTGTTGACGTAATCGGCATATCCTACAATGCTTCCATAGTCTGTCGGAAGCTGTCGGCACTGCTCGTGGCACTCCTCGCACCCCTCGTAGCAAATGCCGTTGCAATTGGTTCCGATGCAGGGACAATACACGTTGTTTTGATCATGCGACACGCAGAAATATCCGGCTTCGATCTGATTGCCCTCAATAAAGAGCTTATAGTTATCGGTTCCGTTGACCGTGAGCGCCTTATTTCCGGGGTCCTCCACATGGGTGAAGGAAAGATCCATAAAGCGGCATGGCTCGGTGATGCACGCATACAAAATAGGTCCGTAGCCGCCGTTGCCTGCGTAAAGCGTTTCGTCATAGACGTGATAATAACCGTCGCCGTCCCCCACGCCGTCACCGTTGATGTCCTCGTCCTTTTCAAACAGCTTGAACATCGATCCGTCAAACTCATATCTTCCCTCAACGCCAACCGTTTCGGTCTCTGCCCACGTCCAAGTGTAGCGCGCGGGATCATAATTGGGGGTCTGTTTGAACTCCTCGGTGGGCACGATGAGCTGTGACTTTCCGCCGCCAAGCTCAAACGAACCGTTGAGCTGAATGGCAATATCAAGATAGACGGGATATTCGCCGTTTTTGGAGTCGGCATGCACCGCAAAGGTGAATACCGCCTGCCCGCCGTCCTTGCTGATCTGCTCGTCGGCAATCTCAACAATGTGCTTGAAATTTTGGGTGTAACCGTCACAATAGCCGCCGTTATCCAGCGTATACGCAAAGGATTTGTATGCGATCGTTCCCGTGTAAACGTCACACATAGGGTTGTAATTTCCCTCTGCCGTACTCATCCAGGACTCCACCGAATACGTACCGCTGGTGTCGGGTGCATATTGGAAAAAGACCTTGTGAGAAGCGCTTGTCAGCTCTACTCGATAGACACCCGTTTTGCTGATCTCGATGCAATCCCATTCGTTAAGACCTCGTCCCGAGGTGCGAATAGGCTTATAAATATCGATTACAATATTGCGTTGATCATTGGTCGCGATCTGCGCATTGGGATTGTAAAGATATCCCTCGGGAAGCCCCTTGAGCGTCACGCGGTAGTCCCCGTCAAGACCGCTGACACGCGCAAACCCGTCCGCGGCGAAATCGGCGGTGTAGACCGAATAGCCATCGGTCCATTGTGCCTGCATTTTGGCACTCTTGCGTGGAATATATTGCTCTCCGTTGTATCGGATGGAAACCGTAAAGGCATTGGGATCGTCCTCGGGATGTTCCGAGGAGCCGGGACCCGCCCCCTCACCGTTCCCCTGCTGCGTGGGATTCTCCAGCGGTGTAAAATACTCGCCGCAGCTCACCAAAGCAAGCGTCAAAAGCAACAACCACGCGCTTTTCAAAAATTGTTTCATATAGCTTTGACCGTTTCCTTCTTTGATTCGGCTCTCGGCGGATCAGCTCCGCGCACTTGAGCGCTTAAAGAGTCCCCTGATGTCATTCCATTTGATCTTGCGGATGATGATATCAAGCACGTAAAGTGCCACCGCCGCGATCATAAAGGGAACCGTAAAGGTCAGTCGGTAGGTGGCGACACGAGAGTCGTCGTTGGAAAGCGATGGGATCGCATCCTCCGTGACCGTTCCCCTGTGTCGGATCGCCGCATACAGCATGGAAGCATCAAAATTGGCAAACCGATCGTACTCGGGGGAATAGGAAATGTAAAAATCGGATTGTGAAGCAAAGACACCGTTTTTCGCAGTATAGGTCACCGCTACGGTGTATTTGCCGAGCATCGGTGCCTCAAACCGATAGAAATAACGCGATGCGTCAAAAGCAAGGCGCTCGGTGCGGCTCTTGCCGTCGGGAGATGTCACGGTAACGTCCACCTGTGTTTCGGGCGACAGAATCGCGGGGATGATCTCCACGTTCGTATAAATGCCGTCGTATTCCACGCTGACGGTGTACGGTGTGTCATGCTTTTCCTCGGGGATGTTGGCTTCAAAGAGGTTCGCAAGCACCCCTTGTCCAGCATCTCCCTGCCAAGCCTTGACCCAGTCACCCGAGAGCGAGCTTGTAAAGGATGCGACCTGTCCGTTTCCGTACTTCCAATAAGCGTACAAAGGCACCTCAACGGTTTTTCCGCTCGCCTTTTCATAATCCACGGTCAGAACGGTATCCGCACTGACCTTTGCCTTGCTGTGCACGTATCCGTAGATCGATGGAAGATACGGAATTCCCGCAACAACATCATCCAAGGGAAGCTCGATGTGAACGGGCGTTTCCTTTTCGATCACCGATTCGGTAATATCATCGGCAATCTCGGCAAAGAAAAGCTTCTCTAATTCCTCTTCGCCCTTGATGTAGTAATAGCTCCCCCCCGCCGCATTGGCAACGTCCTTTAACAGCTTGGTGCCTGTGGCATCCGTGTTATAGGGGTTCATGGTGGAGACGTAAACGTCGTTTTGGTACATATAGTCCGCGATCTGCACGACCGACATGATCTCACCGTTGATCTCGATCTTCTCGGCGGTGTAGTTCATACCGTCGCTGATCAGCATCACCTGCTTTTGGTCGTGGCCCTGCGCCAGCATTTTTTCAATTGCCGCCGCAAGTCCTCCGCCCACGCTCGTACCCTGCTCGGGATCGATCGCCATGATCTTTCTGGCAATGTCCTCGCGGTTGGAAGCCTTTGTGGTATTTTGCAGGACGTCCACTGTTCCCGCAAAGGTGACGACGATCACGTCGTCCTCGTCATTTAAGAGAGAGAGCAGATAGATCGCTGCTTGCTTGGCAACGCTGAGCCGCGATGCCGTAAACATACTGCGCGAAACGTCGATGACGATGGTATAGAGCTTGGGATCCTGTGCGCTGTTGCCGAACTTGACGGGCAGCATGTCCTCAAGGCTCTTAAGACTTTCATCGGTCTTGTTCTGGATTTTGGCGTCTCCCACCGTGACCAAAGACTTGCCGTACTGCGACACCACGGTTTCCACGCTTTGAATGAAGGCAGAAACGTTGTAGCCCTCGCGGATATCCACGTTGGAGAGCAAAAACTCATCATAAAGGCAAAGCGCCTCTACGCTGCACGGGATCTTTTTTGGATCCTCCAAAAGAGTGATCCCCGCAGTATCCTTGAACTGCTCTTGAGCTGCTTTGAATTCGCTTTGCTTATCGGCGATCATCACCACGTCAAGCTGTGCGCGCTCACCAAACAACGCATGTGCCGCCGCGATGTCATCCTTTTGAGAAGTCACCATCAAAACGCGAATGTCGCCGCTGACCGTCTGCGTAAAGCTGTACTGATTGTTATAAGAGGATTCATCCCCCTCAACACTGACACGAAGCTCGTAATCAAACGCTCCCGCTTCATCAGTGGGAAGCGCAAAGTTGATCACGTTATACCCCTGCGTCAATTCCACCGCACGGTCAATCAGCTTTTTGCCGTCACGGTAAAGGGAAACGATCCCTCGCGTATCGAAGCTGACCTGCACCAAAGCATCGGCGGTCGTCTCGTGATTGAGATAGGTCGCTGCATTGAAATCCACGCCCGTAAGCTGTGCCTCGCGTGCCGCAGATCCGAGGTTGCTGTCAAGATAAATGGCATCGATCGCGATATTTCGCGCAACAAGCCCTTCTACGGCGGCAACCATGCCGGAAACATCCTCGTTGACGGTTTCACGCCCGTCGGTGATCAGGATCACACGCTTGATCGCGTCCTCGGAAAAGAGCGTCCCCGCATATTCAACCGCGGATGCGATATCGGTAGCGCTTTGATCCACCTTTGCGTCCTTGACGCTTGTCAGTTCCTCTCCAAGCGCGGTATGTACCGCGTAATCCTTACCAAAGCAAATGACGCCAAGGCGGGAATTGTTCGGAAGGTTCTCGCGGATCTCGGCAAGATAGCGATCAATATCCTCGGTGCTTTTGTTTGCCGAATAGGAGAGATCGGCAACCACCCAAACCTCGGTTTTGGTCATCACCGTGGTGATCACCGTTCCTGCAACCCCCAGCCCAACCAAAACCAAAATCAGAATATGCAGGATGAGCGAGGCGATCACGCTCTTACTGCGGTTATCCTTGCGGATAGAGATAAAGAATGGGATCAATACGCCTACCGCCAGCGGGATGAGGATGAACAGCCAATAAGGATTATCGAAGCTGATATTTCTCATAGCAATACACCATCCAATCCGCCAGGAAAAGCACTCCCAGACAAATAAACAGAAGCGTCATCGGGTCAAAGGTACCGTCAAAACCGCCGTCGGTCGCCTCTCCCTGCAAGCCGATGCTCTCCCCTGTGGGCGCGGGAACGCGCTCCTCTTTGGGAAGGGCGGAATAAACGTAGAACGAGCTTGGAATGTCGGAGACCGTAACCGTTACGGTATAGGTGCCCACCTCGGAAAGCGGGAAGCTTGCCGTCGCCATACCGGTATCTAGATAGGTCACACTGCCCAAAGGACTTTCCACGCGAATACTGTCACAGTTTGCGATCACGTTCACCGTGGCATCCTCTCCGGCGTAATAGTTGACCTCTTCGATGACATCGGGGAAGGAAAAGCGCATCAGATTGTCGATCATGATCACAAAATCCACGAGCATCGGAAGATTGGAGTTATGGAGATCAAAGGCAAACACGACCTCGCGGTGACCGTTATTGTTGGTTCCCGCAAAAACGAGGGGATTGCCCTTGTAAGAGAACAGCGTGGTAAAATTGCGGTACAGGCTGCACTTGACGTACTCAATCGTATAGATATCGTCGCCCGAAAGCCCCTCGATCAGCTTGCGCGCCTGCGTTGCGGTGGACGTTGTCATTTCCAGATCCTCCGCGCGCGAGAGCGTCACATCGCCCTGCACGCTAAATCCCGAATCCGGAACGCTTCCCTGCGGATCAAAGAACCAAACAGCGCCGTCATTCGGCAGTTCCGAGGGGGTACAGGAATCAAAGATGTAAAGTCCGTAGCCTCTGACCGCGGAGCTATATGCATCCGGCTCCATGACCGTCAGCTTGGTATGACCGACTGCCGTGAGTACGGTCTCAAGAAAGAAGGGCGTCTTTGAGACGACCAAGATGCTATAGGTCTCCTCACTCTTGGTGTCATAAACGATGTATTCGTCGTCATACGTAAGCCCATCCTCGCCATTGATCGAAAGACGAAGTGACGAAAAGGTCTTGAGCGGCGCTGTCAGGGTAAAGGGCGCACGCTCGCCCGCTTTGGCGGTCAAATCCGCCGTTGCGATGGGATCCTTTCCGGCATCCGCATATGCGGAAACAGTCAAGGTACGCGCTTCGCCGTAAGAATCGACCATCCCTTGAACGGTCAACGTACCGCTCACGATCTCCCACGTCACATCCGACAGCCCTACATTCTTGCCCTCTCCCGCGACGTTGATGATCTCGATGTTATCATGGCTTTGATATGCGGTATCGGTGACAAGATAGGTCAAAACACCGCTGTTTTTGTTAAAATAGGTCTGTGCCGCGCCAAGCGCGTCACTGTAATCGGGAGAAACGTACCCTCCCTCCAATTCGTCAAGAAGCTCCAACGCCTGCTTTTTGTCAGTCGTTCTTTCAAACACGGCGGTAGTAACGTCGCTTACGGTAAGAAGAGTATAAACGCTTCCGTCGGTGGTGCCGTCGATGATCGCGGCGACCTCCTCCTTGGCACGCTCAAAGCGCGTGGTCTCCCCCTCTTGCATCTGCATACTGCCCGACGCGTCAAGAATAAAGCAATACTCGTTTGCCGAATCGGGGATCGTGATGATCGGATGCGCAATGATCAAAGAGATGGCTGCAACCGTCAGGATCTGCAAGATCAAGCTGATGATACCCGTCAAAGGATTGATTGGACGCTTCCGTTTGAGAAAGCGCTCGCTCAAGGTCCAAAGGTAGGTAGAAGCGACCGTCTGCTCCGCATATTTACTTTTGATGATGTAGATGAGGATCAGAATTGGGATGCCTATCAGCCCCAACAGCCCCAACGGATATAAAAAATTCACTTCAAAACTCCAATTTGAACCAATTTTCCAAAGAAGATCTCTCCAACGCTGTCCTCAGCGTGTGCCATCATGTAATCGGCGCCGCGCGCCTGACAGTATTCTCGGATACGGTTGATAGAATATTGCAGGGCATCCTTGTACGCCTTGACGATCTCTTTGTCGATATTCTTTCGATAGGTGCGATGAACGCTTTCGGAATCGAACAGATGCATTTTTCCGCGGATCTGCGGATTGAGCTCCTCACGCGTCAGCACCTGTACGCAAAGCACGTCGCGGCGGCAATCTGCCAGATGATCGATCGCATCCTCAAAATTGTTGTCGGTCAAAAAGTCCGAAATAATCACGGAAAGCCCGTCGCCACGCCCGACACGGGAAGGAAGCAACGCCTCGGTGATACAGCAATCGCCCTCGAAGGTCACGTCGTTGAGCTTGTTGATCTCGCCCAAATACGCTTCCTTTCCGACCATGCCGGAGATAATCTCGATCACCTCGCCCTCGCGGATCAGATAGACCGAAACACGGTCCATCTCACAGACCGAAAGATACGCAAGCGTTGCGGCAATGCGCAAGCTCTGCTCCGCTTTACGGCTGTCACCGTACTCCATGGAGCGGCTGGCATCGATATAGATGCGGGTGTGCATCTGTCGCTCATCAAAATACAGCTTTTGATAGAGCTTGTCAAAGCGCGCGTAGGCGTTCCAATCGATCTTGGTAATGTCATCGCCCGCCATATAATCGCGGTAATCGGCGAACTCGCAGGAAGAGCCAAAGCTCTTGCTCTGTCTGAGCCCCCCGAACATGCCGCCGATGTTGTTTTTCAGAAGCGTTTGCAAGGTTTCGATCTGTTGCAAAAGCGCCTCGTTAATTACCTGTCTCATGTGTCAGCGCCGGGTCGCCTTGACCAGCATCGCGATGACATCATCCACCGAAAGATGATCGTTGACCGCCGCATAATTGATCTTGATACGGTGGCGCAGGACCGATGCCGCCAACGCATCGATGTCCTCGTAAGACACGTTATAATTACCGCTCATCAGCGCACGCACCTTGGCACAGGTGATCAATGCCTGCGCGGCACGGGGAGATGCGCCGTATTTGATGTATTTCTTTGCAATGTCATTGGCATCCGCAATTTCGGGATGCGTTCCCGAAACCAGACGCACCGTATAATCCAACACCTCGTCGATCACGGGGACGGTGGAAGCCAGCGCGCGCATCTCAAGGATCTCCTCTCCGCCAACAACCGCCTCTGCGGTCTCATCCATGGTGATCTGCGTCATCTTGACGATGTCGATCAGCTCCGCCTTTTCGGGGAATCGCATAATCAGCTTGAATACGAAACGGTCCATCTGCGCTTCGGGAAGCGGATAGGTTCCGTCCTGCTCGATGGGGTTCTCGGTTGCAAGCACGAAGAAGGGCTCCTCCAGTCGGTAGGTCTCGCTTCCCACCGTGATCTTATGCTCCTGCATGACCTCCAGCATCGCCGACTGCGTTTTGGGCGTTGCGCGGTTGATCTCGTCCGCCAGAACGAGGTTCGCAAAAATCGGACCTTGACGGAACACCGTGTTGAGTTTTCCGTTTTCATCCTTTTCGATGACATTGGTACCCGTCACGTCGGAGGGCATCAGGTCGGGGGTAAACTGAATACGGGAAAACGGAAGGTTGAGAACCTTACCAAGAGACCGTACCAGACGTGTTTTTCCAACTCCGGGAACGCCCTCAAGCAGTACGTTTCCGCCTGCCACGATGGCAATGATCACGTGATCGATGATATCCGCCTGTCCTACGACGTCCTTTGCAAGCTCCTCCTTGATGCGCGCGATCTTTTCTCCAAACGCGCGTGCTCTTTCCTGATTTTCCATGTCTATGTTCCCTTTCTTACTTCCAAATCAATTTTCATCCTCATCCTTGTGGTAGAGGTCCGCAAAATATTTGTCGATATAATCCTTCAGCGCATCCGATATCGGTCGCTCCTCAAGCTCCGAGGTTTTGATGCCGTCATAGGTATCGATGACGTCGCCGTACACCACGTGGGCGCCTTGGTCTCTGTCATAGACCGCATCGTTACTGCCGTAAATGACCTCGCCGCTGCCAAGTCCTCCGTCGGTGATGATGTCGTCCTCTTTCTCCTCGTAGTTTCCGTCCTCGGTACCCGCCTCGGCGTCATCGGGATATTTGAGCGAATCCGGAAGCTCCTCCCATGTCACACCGAAAATGCTCATCAAAGAGCTGTTGGTCTTGTTTGCCACGGCACGGTTGGCGTTTTGCTGTCCAAGTGCTTCGCTGATCTGCTCTGCCGACGCATCCAAAAGCGCGGAAAGCTGCTCTGCCGCTCCCTCACCCAAATTCGGTGCCTCTGCGGAAAAGGCGATCATTCCGTCCGAAAGCTCCTTGATCGCGCACCAAAGCGCATCCTCGTGGGAAACGGCGATCTGATCGACCAAGAGCCCTAACACAGCTCCAAAGGTCGCGGCATCCTCGGCAAGCGTCTCCTTGCCAAAGCGCAGTTTGAATTCCTGATATTTACTTTCTTCAATGGGATCGGACGGCTTTCCGATCACGGTGTTGAACTCCTTGACCGTGATTGATGCCGATGCATCCAAAGCCTTGAAGATGGCAGTATAGGTATTGATCCCGTCCGCCACGCCGTCCACCGTCACAAGCGTGCCGATGACAGTTGCCTTCATGTTTGCCACGGTATTCACGGATTGCAGATCTGTCAGCATCTTTTCCAGTGCCGCAACGATCTCGGTCTTTCCCGTGTCTACCATATCCGAGGCACGCACCTCGTCGATCAGCGCACGTACCGCAGTGATATGCCACTCGGTCAGCGCCCATGCCTCGTCCTGCTCTCCATCCTCTGCGGGGGGCGCGGAAGGCTCGGGAAGCGCCGCGGCGGGAAGCAAAACCGAAACGGTCAACGCCGCTATTGCCAGTACGGGCAGGATCAGATGAATCCACGCATGTCCCGAGCGCAACTGCTTCTTTGTCGCCTCACGCAAAACGCGTTCGGTATCCTCTCTTTGCATTTCGACCAAAGTGCCCGACGCATCACGGAACGCCACCATGGTCTGCACCTTTTCACGGAGACCCAAACGCTCATCCAGTGTTTTGGCGATCCTTTTTTCGGTTGGCCGAACGATCAAAGCCATCGCGAGGAACGCGACGAGTGCAACCCCTGCCCCAATTGCCAAGCACAGCGGAAGCGCGGGAGATGCGCCAAGGAGCTTTTGCAGGATGGCATATACCGCGGTGCCTAAAATGCCCAACGCGACACCGAACAGCGCGCATTTGATCCACGCCGCGCACCGCAAGCGTTTCTTCAATTCCGAGAAGCTCTTGCCCATCTCGCGCTCCTTTCCGAAAAAATTCATTTTCCTGTATGTTTCTTGCAGATGAATATCTATTATGATTATAATATTATACCATTTTATAAAGTAACTTGTCAATAGAATTCTTGCATTTTTATACAGATTTCACCTCTCAAATGCAAACTTTTTCATTCGCCGCTTACGCGCGCTTCTCTTTTTTGACAAAAAGCAGCACCCGTGACAGCGCAAAACGCATATCACAGGTGCTGTTGTCAAATCATTTCAAAAGGGATAAAGGATGCGCTCTTATTCGGCATCAGAGTCGGCTTCTGCCTCCCCGCCGTCCTCGGTTACAGGCTTGCGATGCATCACAAGCTCGACCTTTGTCAGACGTTGAATGTCCTTTTCGCGCACGGTGATGGTCATATCCTCATCCGAATAAACCTCTCCAACCTCGGGAAGAACACCGAATTTTTCCATTACGTATCCGCCGAAGGTACCGCTTTCGGACTCGATGTCCATATCAAAGCGATCGGCAAAATCCTCAAGAGATGCGGAGCAATCCACCAAATAGGTGTCCTCACCGATCTCCTGCAAAAAGTCCTCCTCGACCTCGTCGTGTTCATCCCAGATCTCACCGACCAGCTCCTCAAGAATGTCCTCCATGGTGACGATTCCAAGCGTGCCGCCGTACTCATCCAGAATCACGGCAACGTGCGTCTGATTCTTCTGAAGAGTCATCAGCAGCTCATTGATCAGCGTGCTGGGTTGCGCGTACACAACGGGCGTGAGCAAGTCATCCAGATTGCGCGTGGTGACGCCGTTTTTGCCGAAAAAGTCCTTTTGATGTATGACACCGACAATGGTATCAATGCTGTCACGGTAAACCAACAGACGCGAGAACTGCGAATTGGTAAAGGTATCCGCGATCTCGTCCATGGTCGCCTCTACCGAAACCGCCTCCAAGTCCATACGGTGGGTCAGAACGTCATCGGCGCGGCGCTCGGTAAACTCGATGACGTTGCGCAAAAGATTGCCCTCGTTTGCATCGATGCTTCCCTCCTGCTCGACCTCTTCGACGAACATCAGAAGCTCCTCCTGCGACATCTTTTCCTCTTCCTCAGGCTTCTTGAACAGCTTGGAAATCAGCTTTTTCCACTGAGTAAACAGGAAGTTGATGGGAGTCAGGATCACAATGAGACAACGGATGAAGGGCGCGGAGAACATGGCAAACTTTTCGGGAAAATCCTTTGCCAAGCTTTTAGGGGTGATCTCACCAAAGATCAGAACCACAACAGTGATTACTGCGGTGGAAACCGTGGGCGCAAGATCTTGATTTCCAATCATCAAGTCCAAGAAGAACACCGTTGCCAAGGACGAAAGCGCGATGTTGACGATGTTGTTTCCGACCAAGATCGTGGAAATCAGCTTATCATAGTTTTCCGAAAGAGACAGCGCGAGCTTTGCCTTTCGGTTTTCTTTTTCTGCAAGTGTTTTCAGTTTGGTTTTGTTCAGAGTGGAAAAGGCAGTCTCGGTTGCCGAAAAATATGCCGACAATATCACAAGCACTACCATAATTGCGATAATCATGACGAAAAAAATTCTCCTTTTACATATTCTAAAAATTTCGGTAATTACAGATTTTACGGGTCATTTTTGCGCCGAAAAGATCAGGGTCTTCTGTAAAATAAACGCAAAAAGGCGCACCCACCCCGTCCAATGCGGTGTAGATGTCGCGCCAAAATTTCAGAATATGCAGTTGCAGGGATACAGTTCGCCTCGTCGCTACTGTCGCCTTCCATTTTGAGTTCGTGTCCTCCTTCTTTCAAGATTCGAACCTATTGTACCACACTTTTCCCTATCTGTCAAGGCTTTTTGTGAAATATTTTCGGTTGCAAGCCCCGTCGCTCCCCTCTTTGGTGGTTGACAACCCTGTGTTTTTGTGCTAAACTAATAAAAAAAACGAACGGGAGGGTAAACCGTGAATATTTATATTATGGTCGATCTGGAGGGCATCAGCGGGCTGTACTGCCGCGAGCAGATGACCCCCGGCGAATGGCGTTTTTCCGAAGCTCGCAAATTCATGACGCGCGAGGTCAACCTCTGTGCCAAGGCGTGCAAGGAAGCAGGCGCCGAAAAGGTATTTGTGCGCGACGGTCACGGCGGCAGCTATACGCTTCTTTGGGACGAGCTTTCCCCCGACGTGGATGTTGCCGTTTGCGGCATCACGGGTGACGTTCGCTACGCGGGTCTTGACGAATGTGACGCGGTGATCCTGCTCGGCTATCACGCGATGGCGGGTACCGCAGGCGGACTTTTGGAACACACGATGAGCAGCAAAACCGTACAAAACTATTGGCTCAACGATGTCCGCATCGGTGAAGTCGGGCTTGACGCGGCGATCCTCTCCGCTTATCAAAAGCCCGTGATCATGGTATCGGGCGACACCGCCGTCTGTAAAGAAGCCAAAGCCTTTCTCCCGTGGGTCGAAACAGCGGAAGTTAAAAAGTCGGTCGCTTGCTTTGGCGCTCAGCTTCTCTCTCCCGCACGCGCCGCCGCGGTCTTGACCGAAACGGTACACCGTGCCATCAAAAACTTTACCTTGGGCATCTATGATCACTATAACGTGGACTCTCCCGTGCGCCTGCGCGCCGAATATGTCGAACGCACCCAACTCCCCAACCCCTCCGCCAAGCCCTATATGACCGTCATCGACGGCAGAACCATTGAAGTCGTCGGCAAAACGGCAGAAGAAGCATTGTTCAGGCTTTGGTAAAAAGGATGTTTTAAAAGGATGTTTTTTGTGGGGAAAACTCTTGAAAGAGTTTTCCCCACACCCCTTTCAGAACTTTCACCACATTTATATAGCACCCTCGAAGGAATGCATTTCAAACCATTCCCCCGAGGGTGCTGTGCGTTTTGGAGAAAGTGCTTGAAAGAAGCGTGGGGGGAAACTTCTTGAAAGAAGTTTCCCCCACGAAAAACATCAAATTCCCTCTGTTATAAAGCCCCTAATCCAATATCAATTCTCTTTTTTATCAATTCGGATCGTCGTGCTTTGCGATTGCGGCACGGAACGGTGCGCAGGCTGCTGCGCGCGCTGAGTGGCAGTCGGAGTCGCCGTTCCAACAGGACGTGCGGTTGTAGATTTTTGCACAGATGCCATCTGTTGCGGAACAATCATCGGGCCATTTGCGGCACGGCGTTTGTTTTCCTTTGCCACGGGCGTTTCGCTCATATACGCGGCTTGATACGACTGGTCGGTCTTAATGCTGCGCTTGCGGTCCACCTGATTGAGAACAACACCCAGCACCTTACATCCGCTCTTTTCGATCTGATTTTTAACGCCCTGTGCGACACGGTATTTGACGTGTCCGATATTGATAACGAGCACCGCGCCATCGCAAAAGCTGGACATTACGGCGGCATCGATCACCAATCCAAGCGGCGGCGCATCGATGATAATATAGTCATAATGATCGCGTTCACCGTCCAAAAACTCCTTGAAAGCGGGGCTTCCCGCAAGCTCGGTCGGATTAGGGGGGTAAGGTCCCGCAAACACGATATCAAGTCCTTCTACGTTGGTATGGTACACAGCGTTGACCGCATCCACCTGCCCCGACAGGATCTGGCTGAGACCGTAAACGCCACGCTCCTTGGTGTATCGGCTGACCATCACGGATTTACGCAAATCCGCGTCTACCAAAAGCACTTTTTTACCGGATTCCGCAAGATTGCGGCAAAGATCAAAGGACACCGAGGATTTTCCCTCGTGCGCAAAGCAGCTTGTCACAATGATCACTTTGACGTTTTTACCCGAAAACAGAATATTGGCACGCAAGGTATTAAACGCCTCGCGGATAAAGTAATTGGAGCTGGACTGCTCGTCCCACATAAGCTCAATCGTTCTCATGAATTCCTCCCTTGGTTCGAAGATTGCAACGTATCCACGCCGCTGTTATAGCCGTAATACGCGCCCTTCATCTTCTTTCGGTTGACATCCTGACGGTTGGGGATGATTCCCAGCATACTGACGCCGAGGTATTTTTCCACGTCATCCGCCGTGCTGATCTTATCATCCATGATATACAGAACAAAATACACACCGTAAACCGCCACCGCGCAAATAAACGCGATCAATCCAATCTTGACAACGGATACGGAGTTGGACGGAGCGATCGGCTCTGTGGCATGGCTCCAAACCGTGATCAGCTTTTTATTGGCATCATCGTTTTTGGAGTTGATACGGTCGCAAAAGACGTCCACAAGCTTGTTCACCAGCTTTTGCGCGCTGGACGGATTGCTTGCCGTCACTGAAATCTTCATGACACGCGTGTCGGTTTCATGCGAAATATCAATCATTCCCCGAAGCTGTGCGGGGGTGATCAAAAGCACCTCTTTATTGATGACGTCCTGCAACAGATCATCGGTCAGAAGCAACTGCTTATAGTCATTGATCAATTGCGTACCGATCGAGACGTCCGAGGTCGAGGTCGAGCCGGATGCCGACGCGTTACTACCCAGCGCCCAAACGATCGCCTGAGCGGTATACTCTTCTTCATACGTCACCCGCTCAAAAATATACATACTTGCAAACACAAGAATCAAAACTGCCAGCATCAACCACCAGCAACGCTTAAAAATCGACCACAGATCCGAAGCGCGGATCTCAATTCCGGTTGTTTTTTCTTCCATTGTAAAACCTCACTCTCCTGTATGTTAAGGGCACTCGCCCACTGTTACAAATCCTGATCCTTCACCACGCGCCATGCGTTGTTCCACACAAGGTCGCTCACAGTTTGCGGATCGCAATATTTTTCCAGCTTGTCCATGCAGACGCTCATTTTGGGCGGACGCGTTGTCAGATTGTGCGCATCGCTGGAAACGATATGCGCAAGCCCCTCTTTGACCAACCGCTTCCACTGCATCTTTGCAACGGTTCCCCAATCGCCGTTTGCCGAGGACGCGTTGATCTGAACGATGCCGCCCTCCTCCACGAATTCGCGGATCCACGAAAACTTGGTAAACAGGCAACGGTAGCGCTCGGTATGCGCCAAAATCGGACGGTAACCCATACTGCGCAAACGGTTCATCGCGCTCTCGAGTTCAAAAAAGTTGACCTTCTCCGGAAAATCCACCAACACGTAACGGCTTCCCGCCACCGTGCGGCAATACCCCGCCTCCAAAGCGGAAGGGCAGCCATGATGGTATCCCAATTCATGTCCCAGAAACAAATACATATCGGGGTGCTTTGCGGCAACGTAACGTTGCAACAGCGCAAATGCCTCCTCGGATTGCTCAAACGTATCCCCAAACAGGTAGGGAGAATAGTGAGGGGTGAGACAAAGCGCGCGAACGCCATCGGCGTATGCCATTTCCAGCATGGCAAACATCATTTCCCGATTCTTCGCGCCATCATCCACACCGCACAGCATATGGCTGTGCATATCGAAAAAAGGCTTCATATTTCCTCCTCACATTCGAAAAAAACTTCTATAAATTTTATCGAATTCCGAATTATTATACCACAAAAAACAGCAAATGTCTACATCTATGCTTAATTGTTAACATCTGATTCATATTCACAGAGTATATCGTGGCAAAAAGAGGGGAAAACCCACGGTGGAGTTTTCCCCTTTGCATATTCGGTAATCAAATTACTGAAGCTCTGCGAAATACTTGATGGTGCGAACCATCTGGCTGGTGTAGGAGTTCTCGTTGTCGTACCAAGAAACAACCTGAACCTGGTAGGTATCCTCGTCGATCTTTGCAACCATGGTCTGAGTTGCATCGAAGAGAGAACCGTAGGTGATACCGATGACGTCGGAAGAAACGATCTGATCGGTGTTGTAGCCGAAGGATGCGGAAGAAGCAGCCTTCATAGCCTCGTTGATGCCTTCCTTGGTGATATCCTTGCCCTTCACAACAGCTACCAGGATGGTGGTAGAACCGGTGCAGGTAGGAACTCTCTGTGCGGAGCCGATCAGCTTGCCGTCGAGCTCGGGGATAACCAGACCGATTGCCTTTGCAGCACCGGTGGAGTTGGGAACGATGTTCTGTGCGCCTGCACGTGCACGGCGGAGGTCACCCTTTCTGTGGGGGCCGTCGAGAATCATCTGGTCACCGGTGTATGCATGAACGGTGGTCATGATACCGGACTGGATGGGAGCGTAGTCGTTGAGAGCCTTTGCCATGGGAGCGAGGCAGTTGGTGGTGCAGGATGCAGCGGAGATGATCTTGTCCTCGGGAGTCAAGATACCCTCGTTTACGCTGTAAACAACGGTCTTGGTAGCCTTGTCTGCGGGAGCGCAGATAACAACCTTCTTAGCGCCTGCGGTGATGTGAGCCATGGACTTCTCCTGGGTGCAGTAGAAGCCGGTGCACTCGAGAACAACGTCAACCTTCAGCTTCTTCCAAGGAAGATTTACAGCGTCCTTTTCGGAATAGATCTTGATGGTCTTGCCGTCAACGGTGATGGTGCTTGCCTCATCGTCAGCAACCACGTCGTGGTTGTATCTGCCCTGAGCGGTGTCATACTTGAGAAGGTGAGCGAGCATAGAGGGCTTGGTAAGGTCGTTGATTGCAACTACCTGATAACCCTTTGCGCCGAACATCTGACGGAATGCCAGACGACCGATACGACCGAAACCGTTGATCGCAACTTTTACGTTTGCCATTGGAATAATCCTCCGTAATATATAAATTTGTTGATTTCGGCTTATCCAAGTTGGAAAGCCTTTCCATACAGCATATATTGTACCGCATTTTTCTCAAATATACAAGAGTTTTGACGAAAATTTATCAAATTTGTAACATTCCATAGATATTTTTATGTCAAAGAGCGCCCCTTGTGTGCATTTTTAACACAAAGAGGCGATCGCATTCATCGTTTTCTTAATTGGAGACACTTTGCTTGGCTATGTTCATCAATGCCCGCCGTTTTCATTTTCCTTTTTGTCGTTTTCAAAAGAAATTTTGAGTAAAACACCGTCCTCAGCCGGTATGACTTCCAGCATATCACCCGTTTTTATACCATAGTGATTTCTCACATCCTTAGGCAATACGATCCTTCCAAGTTCATCCACACTGCGCTTAATAGCAAAATACATCTTTTTTTCCTTACTTCTTGTTGTTTGCCAATTTTGTTGGCTATATGCCAATTATATCACGGCGAAACATAAAAAGCTGTCGAAAAAAGCTGTCGAAAAATAAAATCGTTCGACAAAAAAAGACCGAGTCAATGACCCGGTCACAAGAAACATACATTATTGAATTGCTTTGATATAAGCCTCAAGGATTTCAACCGCACATGCTCTTTGTTTCGGTGTGAGTGTGTCAAGTTTCTTTGTAATCTCGTTGTTAACATACAAATTTCCCGTTGACACCGAATCACGCAAAAGCGAATCGGTAGAGACACCCAGTGCATCAGCAATTGCAACAAACACCTTTAAACTCGGCGTTTTCACACCTCGCTCAACTTCTCCGAAATAGTATAAGCCTATATTTGCTTTTTCCGACAGTTGCTCTTGCGTCAATTTCTTTTTAAGCCTTGCTTCACGAATCCTTTTTCCCAATACGGTATTATCCAATATTGTCACCCCCCTCAATCATAGCCAATAATATTGGTAAACAATCTTTACTAATATTATAAGAGATATGATGCGGATTGATGAATTAGCAAATAGCGCTTTATGTTGGCTATTAACCAACACAAATGATGATTTTGCAGTTTGTTTACACCTTTGGGGAAATGTTTTTGCGTGGGTGTGGGGTATTGTGCAGGTCAAAGGTGTACAGTTTGTCAATTTGCAAAAACTTGTTTATGCCGCTTTTTTCTTTGACACCATAGGCGCAAATGAAAAGAGGCTTCGCAGGCTCAGCCGCAATTGCAAGCCATTGCAGCTTGGCAAAAATAGAAAAGGAATCGCAAGCGATTCCCAGAGCACTTCGTGCTCCCGCCATAAAAAGAGAAATTTCGCCGTCTGCAGGAGAAAGAATTCGCAAGCGAATTCGAGAGCACTAACGTGCTCT
>JAZQXI010000118.1:0-22043 GCA_045632805.1 Eubacteriales bacterium
TTTTTTTTCAAAAAACGCTACCCGATTCTTTTCGAATCGGCTACCCGTTGTGTTTTTTACTTTTTGGGCAGATACTGGTTGGCTTCCAGCCACTTATAGTAAATGCCGAAGGGAGAATAGAGGTAAACGACCTCTTCCCCAAGCTCCTCGATCACCTCGGAGGATTCCAATGCAAGGATCTCCTTGAGTGTACGGTGATCACTGTAACGCAGCAAATTCGTCTTGAGCGTATCCAAATCACCGCGAACAACGCCCTCAGTCTCACTCATAAGGGAATTCTTCAAAGCTTCGGATTTCAGTGCGGAAGCATCAGCCTCGGTGGTGAACAGAGTTTGAAGGTCCTTCACCATCGTTTCGAATTCTTCATACGTGGTGCATGCATTCAAAAGACCGAAGATCTGCTCTTCCAAGCCTGCCACATACTGAACCAATGCAGTATCAATGGCGCCTACCATATTGAGGTCGATCACCTGATCGGAAACGACCGTATTGACAGTAGCGGTATCACTCTTACGGTTGAGCGCGAAGCGAGGCTCCTGAATCACCACACCCTCGTCTGCGGTAACACAAACGTAGCTGAGCACGTAATCGAGATATGCGCCGCCTACTTTATTGCTGTAAGAGGTATAATTGAAGTTGAGCGCCAGCTCTGCCGCACCGCCCGTGGGCTGAAGTACCATCGAGGTTGCCTTGGTAATGCCCTTGCGGTAAACCACGTAGTTGTATTTCGTGGTACCGTCAACGCCTTCCTCGGTCCATGTAAGCAAATAGTTGCTCTCTCCCTCGGTTTCTTCTGCCTTCCAAGCCTTCAACTGGCTGTACACCGCATCATTGTTATAGAAGTGTGCCATGGTCAGGTTGGTATAATAATCAATGGAATACTTATCGGTATCAAAGAAATCGAAGTCGATGTTTGCCTTATGGTTTTCAAGCTTATATGCGCCTGCATCCTTGCCGTTTACCGTGCAAGTGATCTTACCCGTATAGTTATCGGGAACCGTATAGTTCACAACCGAAAGCTCGTAGCCCTTGTTTTTCACGTTGGTATAAGCAAAGGTCAGATCCAATCCGATCTCACGCGAATCCATCGTAATCGGCTTTGTCGTGATTTCAAAATCAGCCGTACCGTTGGTGTTGTACACGTAATAGGTATTGACATAATTCTTACCGACCTTCTCATAGGTGCGGAGCATGTAAATGTCCTTGGTCGCCTTTTTGTCGCAAGCATCGATCCATGCCTTGATCACGGGATCCTGCGAAAGGACCTCACGGGAATATCCCGAATCATAAGAAAGCTGATAGTTCAGCGACGAGGTAGAAGCAAATGCGGAAGCAAGCGTTGTGGAACGTGCCGCATACTTGGCAAGATCAAAGCCCATCATGGGAGCAATCAAAGCATCGCGGTTTTGCAGCTTACCGTTTTCCCAGATATTCTCGTTCATCCATGCCTCGGGATATGCAACAAACGCGTTACCGGTTGCGTAAAGATCCATTGCATACTCTTTTCCCTTTTCGGTGCGCACGATCTTATCATCAACAATGTTATAGTGTTCTTCTTCAACACCGTACTGAAGCAGGTTGCGCAATTCAGAATCGGTATTCAAATCGGTAATAATGTCCATGCAACGGCTGATCGTATCGGCAGAATTGTAGGAGCAAACGCCAAACATGTTGCCGTATACGTCCTCTTCGCTGACGGTGGGATAAGCCACGGGAATCGCGTAGTAGCACTCGCCGTCCTCATAGTAATAAGGAACACCGTTCTGCATGGTCAGATCCCCAAGATTGCCCTTGTGGAACTTTACTGCCGTATTCTCGTAATCGATATTGGTGTTACCGACCGTACGGAAGAAGGTCTCTTCCTCAAGGCGGTACTTGTTGAGTTGGAGATATGCGGAAACAAAGTCTGCATTTGCAAAGAGGTTGTTTGCATCAAGCGTGGTCTCACCGCGAGAGAGGGACTCGATATCCTTTGCAAGCGTACCGAACAGAGAAAGCTCGGAGGTATCTACCGTAAACTCTTCGGGATCCACAGACCAGTAATTGGCGAGAAGTGCCAGGCACTCTTCGTAGGTTGCATCCACGGGAAGAACCTTACCGTTGTTCTTGGAATCTGCAAGAACCATGTTCAAAAACTGGTAAACGTAACGATTATAGAAGCCGTCGATCATACCCTTGTTGAAGTAACCGTTGATGGAATAACGGTCCATCAGCTCTTTGTTAAGAAGCATGTAGGTATATTCACCGATCGTATTGTTGTTGGGAACCGCATAGATGCTGCCGCCGTGCTTTGCCGCATTGAGAAGGACGGGAGAAACATACTCGCGAATCTTTGCCGCCGATCCGGTGTCAAGGTTCTGATCCAACGCTGCAAGCCAACCCTTGGAAATCATATCCTCATACATGTCGGCACCCGACATGATCAGCTCACCGTTTGCGTTATGAAGGTCACCGATGTATACGATATCGACCTGATTTTCCTGCAGAGCAGGATAAATCTCGTGATACAAGCCGTCACCGTCAACGTTGACATCTTCTTTGGAAGTGCTGTTGGCAGGCGTGTATGTATTGGTGTAAGCATTGATCGTTTTGGAGAGCTCCTCATAGTACTCCTCGCCTGTGAAGTACTTGATGACAAGCTTGACCTTGTGATTGGTCTGCGTCAGTGTATTGACCGCAGCGGTAATCTCTGCGCAGGTTTCCTCACTCACAGCCTTTTCGGAAACGACCCACATGGTCATCGTGGTCGCACCCTGTGACTCTGCCTCTGTAATTGCATCGCTGATCTCGTCATCTGTCGATTCCGCACAGCCCGTCAACAGAAGAGAGAGAACAGTTACAAGGCACAAAAGCAGGCTAATCAGTCTCTTGTTCATATTGATTCCTCCCAAAATTCGTTTGCCCCGCAAGCAGATCAACGACAGCAAGGCAAAGTTACATTTTTACTTTTATATTGTACACCTTTTTTGCCTTTCTGTCAAGTGAATTTTTTGTGACCTCGCTCCCCTTTTGCGTCGCATTTTTCGATTCTTTAACAACGCGTTCACAAATAAATAGCATATGTTACAAAAAGCACGTTTCGTTTTCTGTCAAACCGTCCATAAACAGGAGCATTTTGCACAGAAATAAAACGTGCTTTTTGTCAATTCAATCTAAAAAATCATTCCATAAAGCCCTTCAAATGTCTCGCGCGGCTGGGATGACGGAGCTTGCGCAACGCCTTTGCCTCAATCTGACGGATACGCTCGCGGGTGATGTCAAATTCCTTACCGACTTCCTCAAGCGTACGGGTTCTTCCGTCGTAAAGACCGAAGCGAAGCTTGATCACGTGTTCCTCACGGGGAGTCAGGGTATGAAGCTGACGCTCCAGCTCCTCACGCAGGATATTGGTCGAGGTCGCTTCAGCGGGAGAAGGGGTATCGTCATCGGGAATAAAATCACCGAGATGACTGTCCTCTTCCTCACCGATGGGGGTTTCCAAAGAGACAGGATCCTGCGCGATCTTCATGATCTCGCGCACCTTTTCGGCACTCATGGCAATTCTCTCGCCGATCTCCTCGGCAGTAGGCTCACGTCCGTTTTCCTGAAGGAGCTGACGGGATACACGGGACACCTTGTGAATGGTCTCCACCATATGAACGGGAATACGGATCGTACGTGCCTGATCGGCAATGGCGCGGGTGATCGCCTGGCGGATCCACCATGTGGCATAGGTCGAGAACTTATACCCCTTGGTATAGTCAAACTTGTCCACCGCCTTCATAAGACCCATGTTGCCCTCTTGAATGAGATCGAGGAAGAACATACCGCGTCCGACGTATCTCTTTGCAATGCTGACGACAAGACGCAGGTTTGCCTCAACCAATTCGGTCTTGGCACTCTCGTCCCCTGCCATCATTCTCTCAGCAAGCTCCTTTTCACGATCGCTGTTGAGCAGCGGAACACGTCCGATCTCCTTCAGATACAGGCGCACGGGGTCATCGATGGAAAGTCCCTCCTGTTCGAGGATCCGTTCCATATTTTCTGCCGCCCCAAACGCCTCAACCTCGCTTTCAATCGCGCTCATCTCCTCATTTGAGATATCAGAGCTGTCAAATGCGATTCCGTTGTCCTCCAAGGTCTCGTAGAGCTTATCCATGCTATCCGCATCAAAGTCCACATCTTCCATGATCTCATCAAGATCGGAGGCGGTCAGCTTGCCCTTTTTCTTTCCCTTTTCGATCAATACGTCCAGCTTTTTGGCATCGCTGTCATGCTCATGCATGGTTTCCTCGGTCGCCTCGTTCGCTTCTTCCAATTCCGCTTCTTTTACTTCAATCTCTTTCATGTGTTTTCAGCCTTTCCTTTATGTAATTTCGCTTTTTTCTCTCGTAAATATGCAAGACGGGTATTCAGATCCTCACCCTTCATGCTTTCTTTTTCCTTAGCAGTCTTCAGTACACCGACCGCCGAACGGAACACCTCGGGACCGTTTTGTGACAACTGTTGACGGGAAACCTCCATTTTTTCGATTCTTCCCACCTCGTCTGCGGAAAAATCCGCTCCGAGAAGCACAAAACGGAAACCACTCTCCCCTGTGTGCAAACGCATCACCGCGTCAAACACGCGTCGGTGGAAGCTTGTGACAAAGTCATCACCCGTCAAAGAGATCTCTCCCTTTTCCACTGCGTTGCGGTATTCCTCAAAGATGAGGAGCAACCCCAGCACCGCTTCCTCCGCGCTTGCCGCGCGTACGTCCTGCGCCGCCTCGGGATTGATGCGGTCACCAAAGTTTTTGATCGACGTCTGTGCTTCGCGACTCTCCTTTGCCGCATTCTCGCGGCTCCGTCGCCGTCGAAGCTGCTCGACCGAATTGCGAAGCACATCCACAGGCAACTCCATCTTGGCGCTGACCTGCGCGATATAGACCTCGCGCTCCACGGGAGAATGGTATTCCGCGATCATGCCGCACGCCTCGTTTGACGCCTTGATCTTATCGGATCCCACCGAAAGGTCGTAGTGCGAGAAAATCCTCTCCAGCTTGTATTCAAAGCCCGTTCGGCTCTCCTCCAAGGTGCGGCGGAATCGGTCGGCACCAAACTTGATGATAAACTCGTCGGGATCTTTCGCACCGTTCAATTTCAGCACACGCACGTCCATACCGACCTCGCCCAGCATCCGCATCGCTTTGTTTGCGGCGTTCTGCCCGGCTTCATCGGAATCGTACGAAATGATGACCTTTTGCGTGTATTTGGAAAAGATCCGTGCGTGATCCGGGGTGATGGCAGTCCCCAGCGTCGCCACCGCATATTCAAAACCCGCGGCGTGCAAAGCGATAACGTCCATATACCCCTCGCACAGGATCATCTTCTCAGCACAACAGCTCTTGGCAAAGTTGAGTGCAAAAAGCTGTTTTCGCTTATTGAACGCCGCCGTATCCGAGGAGTTGAGGTACTTTGGCTTGGAATCATCCAGCACGCGCCCGCCAAACGCCACCACGTTACCCGATGGATCAATGATCGGGAACATCACACGGTTGCGGAAGATGTCGTAAAGCCTTCCGCTCCTCTGACTCTTTCCGCACAGGTATGCCGCGACAAGCTCGTCGTCGGAATATCCCAAACGGTGCATATGATTATAAAGGGCAAAACCCGTGCTTGGCGCATACCCCAAGCCAAAATGCTTGATGGTCGCGTCGGTCAGCCTTCGGTTTCCTTTAAAGTATCGCATCCCGTCAGCGCCCAGTGCGGGATCAAAGAGGCAGGCGCGGAAAAACTTCGCCGCTTCCAGATTCATCTCCAGAACACGCTTACGTCCGACACCGTTCTCGCGTTTCTCTCCCCCGCTGTCATGAGGAAGCGGAAGCCCTACGCGGTTGGCAAGGAATTCCACCGCATCGGCAAACTCCAAGTTCTCCGCCTTTTGTACAAAGGTGATGGCGGAGCCGCCTGCGTGACAGCCGAAGCAGAAGAACATTTTTTTTGTGGGAGAGACCGAAAAAGAGGGGGTCTTTTCGCTGTGGAATGGACATCTGCCAACCAGATTTGCGCCCGTACGCTTCAGCGTCACGTAGCGACCGATCAGCTCCTCGATATCGGTCCTATCCACAACCTCCTGTATAAAATTTTCGGGAAATCTCATCTTTTATCACTCCGTTGTTATCCCGCTCAATTGCTCCAAACGCGCGGGATGAACAGTTTTTTGTAGGTTTCAATGGCATAACGGTCGGTCATGCCCGAAATAAAATCGCAAACACAACGCTCCACGCCTTCATTTTCGGCATTGCGGAAATAAAGCTCCGGCATCTCTTCGGGATGCTTGACGAAATGGCTGAACAAAAGTGCCAGCATTTCCTTCGCTTTTTGTTCCTCTGCCTTGGCACGCGGATTGGTATATACATTTTCAAACAAGAACGCACGTAAAATGTTCGTCGCGTCCAAAACCGCGGGGGTCATACCGATCTCATTTCGATCGGCACTCGCGTCGATCACCGCATTGACCATCGTGTCGATGCGCTGACCGTGGCTGTCACCCAACACCTCCCGCAATTCATTGGGAATCTCCTCCCGACGAAGGATCCCGGCACGACAGGCGTCGTCGATATCGTGATTGATGTAAGCGATACGGTCGGCAAATTTAACGATCACGCCCTCAAGCGTGGATGCCACGGCTTTGCCCGTGTGGTTGACAATTCCGTCACGCACCTCCCACGTCAAATTCAAGCCCGCACCGTTGTTTTCCAGCTTTTCCACCACGCGCAGGCTTTGCTTGTAGTGGGTAAAGTCCTTGGAATAAAGCTCCCGCATCGCATCCTCCCCCGCGTGTCCGAAGGGCGTGTGACCAAGATCGTGCCCAAGAGAGATCGCCTCGGTCAAGTCCTCGTTGAGGCGCAGGGCACGCGCGATGATCCGCGCGATCTGCGAGACCTCCAAGGTATGGGTCAGACGCGTGCGATAATGGTCGCCCGTAGGGGCTAAAAACACCTGCGTTTTGTGCATCAGGCGGCGAAAGGACTGCGAATGGATGATGCGGTCGCGGTCACGTTGAAATTCGGTGCGCAGAGTGCATGGCGTATAAGGAGCTTCGCGCCCACGCGTATTCATTGTCAGAAAAGCATAGGGCGAGAGCGTTTCCTTTTCCCGCTCCAAGAGCAGGTCTCTCAATTCACTCATGGCACACCTCCTTGTGAAACCTTTTTACACTTATAAAATACGCAAAAAAACGGGAATATACTTTTTTTATTCGAAATTTTATAAATTTTTTCGGAATTTTGTGCTTTTATCGATAATCAAAGCGTTTTCCGCGTACCACGGGAACGTCGCCCCCGTTGCTGATCTCACGGATACGGGCGAACAGATCCTCCACCACCGTATTTTTTACCGCAAATAAAACCGTAACGCGGTCGGAGAACTGCGTGTCGTCGGTCACCGCTCCATAGCGCGGCAATTCCGCCAAATATTTTTGATAATCCGAATAGGAGCAGGTCAGCTCCAGCTCGGTGTATTGTTCATAAGTGATGATATGTGCCGCCTCAAGCGCCAGACGCGCCGTATGCGAATACGCACGCACCAAACCGCCGGCGCCCAGTAAGATACCGCCGAAATAACGCGTGACCACCACCACCGCATCGGTCACACCGCTTTTGCGGATGGTGTCAAGCACGGGAACGCCTGCCGTTCCCTGCGGTTCACCGTCATCGGAGTAGCGCGCCACAATCTCACCCTTTTGCAGATACGCCCAGACATTGTGGCGCGCGTCATGATAGGCGTTCTTCTGTTTTTTGATATACGCCATTGCCTCTTCCTCGCTACATACGGGAGCGGCGTGACCGATGAACACCGATTTTTTCTCGATGAATTCTGCCTCACCCTCATGCTCCAGCGTGGTATAAAAAACAGCGTCTGCCATGTCGGCACCTCCAATCGTTATTCTTCGGTAGGCTCTCTCCAATCGGGATCAAAGCGTTTGAGCATTCCGTGCACCTTGGCATCCACCACAGCGGTCACCAGCATCTCCTCCGCTCCGTATTCCACGTTCTCAACGGTAGCATTCTGATACAGTATATTCAAAGCGCCACCCTGAGAGTTGGGAATGTGAAAGACCACGCGGCGCTTGCCCTCGTGCAAAATTTCCTGAAGCGCTTCCAAGAGCATCTCGATCCCCTGCCCCGTACGCGCCGAAACGTAGACCGTGTGCGCATGCTCCGCGGGAACGCCAAGCGTTGAAAACTCCGCCGCGCCGCGGTCGCATTTGTTAAAGACATAGAGAGTCGGCTTATCCGAAGCCCCCAGCTCCTCCAAAAGCGCTTCCGTGACCTCTGCCTGCTCACGGCATTCGGGATCGGAAACGTCAATGACGATCATCAATGCATCCGCGTACACCGCCTCGTCCAAAGTGGACTTGAACGCATGGATCAAGTGGTGAGGCAGCTTGCGGATAAAACCGACCGTGTCGGTCAAAAGCACACTCTCCCCACTCGGAAGCTCATACTTACGCGTCGTGGGGTCAAGCGTCGCAAACAGCTTATCCTCGGCAAGAATTCCCGCGTCGGTCAAACGGTTGAGCAGCGTAGACTTCCCCGCGTTGGTATATCCCACGATCGCGATCTTTGGGATACCGCTGCGGTCTCGCGCGGCACGCATCGTCAAGCGGTTGCGCTCCAATTCGCGCAATTCACTCTCCAGTGCCGTAATTCTGCGGTGCATGTGGCGTCGGTCGGTCTCCAACTTGCTTTCTCCGGGACCGCGCGTGCCGATTCCGCCGCCAAGACGAGACATCTCGGTACCGTGACCCATCAGTCGCGGTGCGGTATATTTAAGCTGTGCCAATTCCACCTGCAGTTTCCCCTCGCGGCTGACCGCGTGAAGGGCAAAAATATCCAAAATCAGCATGGAACGGTCGATGACGCGCACGTCCTTTCCAAGTTCATCCTCTAAGTTTCGGATCTGTGAGGGGGCAAGATCCTCGTCAAATACAACCAGCTCAATGCCGTTCCCCTCGCACAATTGTGCCAATTCCTTGACCTTGCCCGAACCTATGAGCGTGCGCGGATCGGGCTTATCCTTGTTTTGCACCAGCTTGCAAAAACAGATGCCGCCCGCCGTATCCAAAAGGCGCTCCAATTCGTCAAGACTGCGATCGACCTCATCCGCCATTCTGTCATCCGTACAGATGCCGACAAGAATCGCCTTTGTTGCCTGATATTCCATAAAAAACGACCTCCTCTTGAAAGAAAAAGGGGGCAAGCTGTGTGATTGCAACAGCCTGACCCTTTTTCATAGAATCGACCTTGAAATTACTTCTGGAAGGATGCGATTCTCTTCTTAAACTTATCCACGCGTCCGCCTGCATCGACAAACTTCTGCTTGCCGGTGAAGAAGGGATGGCACTTGGAGCAAATTTCAACTTTCATCTCGCCGCCCTTGGTGGATCTGGTTTCAACTGTTTCACCGCATGCACACTTAACGATGCATACCTCGTAGTTAGGATGGATTCCGTCTTTCATTTTCATTACCTCTTTTCAAAAATTTGATGTTCTTTGACATCGATCCGCTTTTTTTGCGGTGCCATGACGGCATACGCAAGTATTATAGCATAAAGTAAAAGAAATTGCAAGAGCTTTTTTGCAATTTCTTTCGCTTTTTTCATTATTTTATAAGAAATTCAAGAAATAATAGGTGGAATACTTGCTGATCTCACTTTCCAGCCATTCATATCCGTACTCCTCGGCAAGTGTTGGAAGGGGAGAAAAGAGATTGGTCCCCAGTCCCAATCGATCCCCCTCTACCGTATATCCCATTGCGGAAAGGATCGTGGGAAAAAGATCCATCGAGGTAAAGGTGCGGTTTTGCAGCCGTTGCGCCTCTCCCTCGGCATTGATGAAACAATTGTAAACGGTACGGTCATAAAAATCCACACCGTCCACCAGCTGACGATCCATACGAGGGTGGTCACCAAGAATGACGATCACCGAATCCTCATAAAAATCCTGCATCTCACACCACGCAATAAACTCTCCGATCAAGCGGTCGGTGCAGGCAACGACGTTCTCCAAAACAGTCGGGTATTCATATCCGCATTTTTCACAAAAATAGCCGCCTACGTGATGAGTGTCTACGGTCAGCATGGTAAAGTTAAAGGGGTCGTCCTCCGCCGCAAGCTCCAGCAGCTCGTCCTTGGCGATATCGAACAGGATATGATCCTCGTATCCCCACCAGACCATATAATCCTCGGGAATATATCCTTCCTCTCGCGCGGTGTAAAGGTCAAAGATCTCATATCCGCCGTGCTGTTGAAAATAGGCGTCTCGCCCCGCAAACCCTGCATCGGACCCGCACAAAAACTCCTGACGGTAGCCTTTTTCCTCTAACACGTCTCCAATGGCACAAAGGCGGTTGGCAAAGTTCCCGTAATATCCTTGCGAGTTGCCCTGTTCATCCTGAAAGACTACATTGGAAAACGGAACGCCCGATGTGGTGCTCATCAAAGCGCCCATCGTCCACGCCGTTCCCGCGATGCTGTGAAAGCCGCCGAGATCGTCATCGTTGGAAAAGGAAAGATTTTTCTCTGCCAGTGCCGTAAGATTGGGGATGTAGTTGTGGACGGGTTGCTTCCCACCCACATCGACCGACGCATAAGTGGTCTCCATGCTTTCCAGATAAATGCAGATCAGATTTTTGGGATTTCCGTCCGCATCAACAATTTCCACATCTTCGGGATCAACGTAGTAGTCGTCATAGATCAAGGTGTGTCCCATTTGGCGTTCGACGTATTGAGGGATCCGAAAGGTCTGCACGGCAAACACGCTTGACGCCAGCAGACCGATCAAGCAGATCCATGCTCCGATGCATCGTAAGATACGGGTGGCGCGGTTGTTGAAATACAGGAGCAACACCGCAACAGTGACATACAAAGCCAAAAGAATCAGCACGGGTGGGAGACACGCCGAAAAGATCTGTGAGAGCGTACTCTGCCCCGTTCCTCCAACGGGCGAGAGGAGCGTATAAAGCAGTTCGGCAAACTCCATATCAAACGTAGCGCCGTACCAAACGGAAAGTGCCAACAGTGTGGAAGAAAGAGTCCAAACGATTCCCAAAAGGATCGCAAATGTGATCTGCCGCGGTCGGTTTGGACGTACGTGACGCAAGCGCCGTGGAATTTTGAATGGTTTGATTCTTTTCACGCGAACTCCTTCTTTCCATTGTATTCTGTGTTTCAGTATACCATAAAACAAAAGAATTGCAAGACGTGTGGGGAGAAATTTAAAAAGTGTTTTCAATTATCGGAAAATGCACTCAAAAAACGATTTCACTCAATCCTTGATTTTGCCGACGGTAACCGTTTGCTGCAGTAAAAATTGAACGGCGCCCGTAATCGGGCGCCGCTTGATGCTTTTATTCAGCCTTATTTTCGGCAATGACCTTTGCCGTAATGTTAGCGGGAACAACGTCGTAACCGGTAACCGTGAACTCAAACGAGCCGCGCCCCTGAGACATTGCGCGCAGTGCGATCGGATAATCGGTCAATTCTGCCTTGGGCGCAACCGCTTGTACCACGGTGTAACCCTTCTTGGTGGACGCTTCCATGCCCATCACACTTCCGCGACGCTTGTTGAGGTCACCCATAACGTCACCGACCAGTGTTTCGGGAACGGTGATGTTCAAGTCTCCAACAGGCTCAAGCAGTACGGGTCCTGCAAGCTCCAATGCCTTCTTGTATGCCAAGGATGCCGCCGTCTTGAAGGAAAGCTCATCCGAGTCAACCGCATGGTAAGAACCGTCGTAAAGGTCAGCCGCAAGGGATGTCATGGGATAACCGTACGCACCCTTGATCATCGAATCCTGCACGCCCTTTTCGACTGCGGGATAGAAGTTCTTCGGAACGGTACCGCCAACGACAGACACGCTAAAGGTGAGTCCATCGGTGTCGCTCGGTCCGAACTTCATCTTAACGTGACCGTACTGACCGGATCCGCCGTTCTGCTTCTTGTGTTTGCCTTCCACGTCGACGAACTTCGTGATCTTCTCGCGGTATGCAACCTTGGGAGTATCGAAACGGACGTTGAGTCCGAAGCGTCCCTTCAGTCTTGCAGCCAAAACAGCCAGATGCATGTCACCAAGACCGTAGATCAGCAACTGCTTGGTCTCCGCGTCGTTTTCAAAGCGGATGGTGTAGTCCTCCTCGACCATCTTTGCGATGCCCTGGGAGATCTTGCCCTCGTCGCCCTTGGAGACGGGGATCATCACCTTGGAGAGGTAAGGTGTCGGATACTCGATTGCGGAGTACTCGAAATCCTTGTTCCATGTCAAGGTGTCATTGGTATTGGTATTGTTGAGCTTTGCGACCATACCGATATCACCGCATGCCAGTTCCTCTACCTCGGTCTGCTTCTTGCCCTTGACCATGTAGATGTGTGCCAGCTTTTCGCTGTCGCCGCTGTTGCGGTTGGTCAGGAGCATATCGCGCTTAACGGTACCGTTCATAACCTTGAAGAAGGACATCTTACCGACAAACGGGTCTGCGACGGTCTTAAAGACGAAGATCGCAGGCTCGCCCTCGGGAACGATTTCCATCGTGTCTCCGCTCTTGAGCAGCTCTTCCTTCTTTGCGGTGTGACGCGGGAAGGACTCGTTGATCTTATCCAGCATCGTCCAAACGCCCCACAGCTTTGCAGCCGCACCGCAGAATACAGGAACGATGTCACCGTGGATGATACCCTCGTGGACGGCGTTGATCGCTTCCATGTGCGTGATCTCCTCGCCCTCGAAGTACTTCATCATCAGATCCTCGTCGGTGCTTGCCACTGCTTCCATGAGCATATCGCGGTACTTTGCAACCGCTTCCATAGACTCCTCGGGAATCAGCTCAACGCTGTGACGTCCGTTGTTATCAAACACGTGCGCGCTCTGATCAATCAGATCGATCGCGCCCACAACTTCCCCGTTCTTAACCATCGGAATGGTCAGAGGGCAGATATGCTTACCAAAGGTCTCGTGAAGCGCGTCAAGGACTTTTCCAAAACGAGCCTCATTGTCGTCGAATTTATTGATAAAGAAGGCGCGGGGCAGATTTGCAGCCTCGGCATAGTTCCATGCAAGCTCGGTACCAACCTCGATGCCTGCCTTACCGTCCACCACGATTACCGCACTGTCGGCAACGCGGACTGCCTGCAGAACCTCGCCCGAAAAGTCGAGATAACCGGGAGTATCAATGACGTTGATCTTGACATCCTTCCACATCATCGGAGCGACAGCCGCGGAAATCGAAAACTTACGCGCGGTCTCCTCGGAATCATAGTCGCAAACCGTATTTCCCGCATTGACATTACCCAAGCGGTCGGTCTCTCCCGTAATATAAAGCATTGCCTCTGCCAGGGAAGTCTTGCCCGAGCCGCCGTGACCCAGCAATGCGACGTTTCTGATGTTCTTGGTCTCAATCTTTGCCATTGTAATAAACCTTTTTTGTACCTTTCGTATGTTCTCCGGTATACCTTTTTTCACCGGGTTTCTTTTATTATACAATATCCAAAGATTTTTTTCAAGAGTCTTGTTCAACTTTTTCTACGAGCAACCGTAAAATTCAAGTATCCTTTTTTGTTGCTTTTGCACAAATCAAGAGCATAAAAACAAGCTTTTTGCGTTTTGCGCAGTCTGCTCTGCCGCCGCCTCGGGGGTCGTTTCCCAAATGGCGGCAAGCGTTTCGAGGGTATAAACGAGATATCCGGAGTGATTCAGCTTTCCGCGCATGGGGTGCGGTGCAAGATAGGGTGCGTCGGTTTCAACGAGGACGCGCTCACGCGGAACAGAGCGTGCTACCTCGCGCAAGCGGTCCGCATTTTTGAAGGTCAGAGGTCCCGAGAAGGAAATGTACCATCCGCGCTTGACCAATTCCCTTGCCATTTCGGCGCTTCCGCTGTAGCTGTGAAAGACGCCGCGCACGTCGGGGTGGTGCAAAACGGTCTCAAAGCAATCGCCGTGCGCTTCCCTGTCGTGAATAACAACGGGGAGTTCCAGCTCCTTCGCCATCTTCATCTGCGCGTCGAAAAAATACGCCTGCTTCCCTTTATCCATTGGGATGTCACCGTAAAACTGCCAATGATAATCCAAACCGATCTCGCCAAGGGCTACGATCTTGTCCCGTTTGCGCGTTTCGGCATTTCCAAGCATATCACGCAAAGATTTCAGCGCGGCATCGGGATCATCGATCATATGGCAATCCTCGGGATGGATCCCAACGGCGGCATACATCCCATCCCACTCCGCCGCCTGCTTGATTGCCGCGCGTGAGGTATCGAGATTGGTTCCCACATTGATGATGTGTGACACGGGATCGGGCATGACCGCATGCAAAACCGCATCCGCTCCGCCCTCCGCCTCTCTCTCAAACCGCCCGTCAAAATAATGGGCGTGTGTGTCGAATATATTCATGGTATTCTCCTTTGATGGTTTGTCGAAGGGATTTTTTGTGGGGAAAACTCTTAATAAGAGTTTTCCCCACACCCCTTTCAGAACTTTTACCGCATTTGGACTTTCAAAAAGTCCCTTCCCCAACTCGCTCAAAATTCATTCTTGAGGCTTCGCTGGAACAGCCCTGCCATTTCGGTTTTGACGTCGGCGCCCGCATACAGGATTCGCCAGACGGCTTCGCAGATGGGCAGCTCAACGCCGTGCGTCTGTGCAAGACGGTGCAAGGCATCGGCGGTGTAGTAGCCCTCCGCAAGATCGGTATAAGGCTCACCCTTTACAAACTTTTCACCAAACGCGCGATTATGGGAAAAAGGAGAGAATACGGTTGCCTCGTAGTCACCAAGATGACATAGCCCATACGCCGAAACGGGATTGCCTCCCATGGCTTCGATCAGTCGCGAGACCTCGCGCGTGCCTCGGCTCATAAGTGCCCCTTTAAGAGTGGAGAGAGCCATGCCGTCAAGAATGCCCGCGGCGATACCGATAACGTTCTTTGCCGCCGCACCGATCTCGTTGCCGATGAGGTCCTGACCGTAATAAAAGCGGATCAATTCGCCCGAAAATGCATTGACAAGCTCTGTTTTCAGGGTGTTATCGTCGCTATCGATGACCATACAATTGGGAATCCCTGCGTAAAACTCCTGCACGTGCCCGGGACCTAACCAAACCGCCACACGGTTGGTGGGATCGGTACATTCCCTCACGATTTCGGAGAGGCGCTTTCCTGTTTCGATCTCGATGCCCTTCATGCACAAAATGAAGATCTTGTTTTGCAGCCCCAGCGTTGCGAGTTCCCCGTTCAAAAGCCGACGGAGTCCTTGCGACCCGATGGAAATGACGATCGCCTCGGCGTCTTGCACGCAAGCAAGATCGGTGGAAAGCGCCACGCTTTCGGGAAGCGTCAAAAGATCATTGCTCCGCGTTTTGAGAAAAGCCTGCATGTGTTTGGATTCCGCGCGCCCGTAGAGCGTCATTTGATGTCCCAACCGATCCAGATACCACGTAATCAGCGAGCCCCATCGCCCGCAACCGATGACTGTAATCTTCATCCTGTTCTCCTTTGCGTTTATTATCTTTATTATACATGGTTTTATGCAAATTGTCAAGAGTGAGGGGTGGAAGCGTTTTTTTTGTGGGGAAAACTTTCGAGAAAGTTTTCCCCACACCCCTTTCAAAGCTTTCACCGCATTTTTTGTTACACCCACTAACGAAAGCAGATCACATACTTTCCCCCGATGGTGTTCTGCGTTTCGGTGAAAGCCACAGTGCTGTACAGACTCTACTGAATTTGTAGCTTTAAACCACAGACAGAACAATAGCTCCCGCCAGCATTTTGGGACCCACGACCCAAAACGCTCACGAAAGTTAGCTTGCCGACAGGCAACTCCTTTCGCCGAAAACAGGGTACGCGCATAAGCTACAAAAGAACCACGGCCGTATGACCGTGGTTCAAAATGTTCAATTTAAAATCAGCCTTGCGTGGTAAGAGTGATAGAAGCAAGACGAACCTGATTGCTTCCTTCAACGTCCAGTTTCAAATAGGTGTACTCTTTACCGCCAAAATCCAATGTATAATCCTTATAAGAAGTAGTCGTTGTAGCAATGCCACCAATCAGTTCCCATGTGGAACCGTCGGTAGAACCGTAAACGTTCACAGTATCCTTCTTGTTACCTGCATTCATTCCAAAAGCAGTAATTGCTTTTGTAGACTGAATAATGGCATAACCGTTATTAGTGGCAGAAGAATACAATCTAAGCTGAGTGGTAAAGTGCGCCTGCGTGGTGGTCACAGTAACGTTCTCGTCCAAAACATGCACTTCATTTTCCGCATACTGCGTACCTGCCGCATAATTAGCAAACGTATAGGTAGTAGTAACGGGTTCAGCAGGCTCTTCCACCTCAACATCAACAACCTTTGCCTCAAGATTTACAAATCCTGCGGCAGTGACTGTATAAACGCCTGCTGCGACAACCTCATCGCTCAACTCCTCGCCATTTGCATACCAAACGGTCTCTTGATTCTCACCTACCGGAAGATCATGGGTAAGCGCAATTTCGTCGTTGATGCTGTACATACTGCCCTCGCCGTTGAGAAGCACGTATGCAAAGTTATCGATGGAAGAAACAGTTTCCTTGGGGTCGCTAAGAAGAACGTCCGCCTTCTTGGCATAGGTAAGGAGTGCGTTGTAGAGGGTTCTCTGCGCGTCGGTTACGTTTTCGGAAACGTAGAGGCGCTCATAGAGGTACTGCAGAACGCTATATTCCTGCGTATCGGTAGCAGATGTGCCAACGATCTCTGCGGTTGCGGTCAGCACAGCATCGATGTTCTGTGCGGGAACGCCGTACTTGGAGATGAATTTATAGCACTCAACGCCGCCAATGGTCACGGTTCCGTCTGCCAAGGTTTCGTAAGTGTTGCCCTCTGCATCGAAAATGGTCACCTTAACGGTTGCGCCCTCGGGAAGATTCTCTGCCTTTACGGCATACATCAAATTGAGGGTTTCGGTGTATTTGACGTTATTGGATACGATTTCGACAGTAGGATCGGTAGCATCTGCGGATACGCTAAAGCCTGCGAGCGTGCCAACCAGCATCATGCAGATCATCAGCATCGAAACAATTCGCTTAAAAGTTGTGTGTTTCACTGTTTTAAATCCTTTCTTGTTTTTTTGTGGGTCGCGTGATCAGGTCCAGCCGTTCGCGTCTTCGCCTCCGAACAAGCCGTTGTTACCAAGCAGATGATCGCCATCGCCGGTATCGGACACCGTTAAAATATCCTCATCTTCCAAAAGATCGACCTTAACGAACAGAGGCAGATATGTTTTTTTCATACACTCACTCCTTTCCCAATCAATGTAAGCGAAGCAGAAAATACCATACTTCGACAACTATATATATTGTACAACATATTTCCACTTTTTACAAGTGATAAAATAGACAAAAAGAAACGAAGCGTAGCATCGTTTTTGTACATAGCGACTTTAGTCTCGGCAAATAAGATACCACATTCCATATCGAGCAAACAACTTTCGCCTCCCCTTTGGGGGAGGACATACGAGTGACAGCGAGTACAGGCGCAAGCGCCGAGAGGACGCTTTTCGCTTTACTCGCCCTCTCCCCTGCCTTACGGCAGTACCTCCCCCAGAGGGGGAGGCTCAAAGTTCTTCACCGCTTTCCCCATAAGACGCAAAAAGAACCACGGCCTTGCGACCGTGGTTCGGATTTATTTAGTTTATCGACTTTGGGCGGAATTACGCATAAACAACTTCGATTGCAGAAATTCTAGCCTGGCCCTTCGATCCAGAGGTACTGCCCGCGCCAAATGTAATAGAGTTAGCATTCACCTCTACAGTATCGCCGGATGCAACATTGCTACTGTTATACGTAAGCGTGCCATTGTTCTGTGAAGCATAAGTAATCTTAACAGACACAATGGTCTTGCCCTCTGCAGCTGTAATCGTTACTGTACCGGACTCACCCTGATAAATTCTCCAGTTTTCGCCGCTAGTATAGTACTTACCGGTGTTCGAAGTACCATTAGCAGTTACTGTAATGTTGGCATCCATAGCAAACGAACTATATTGCACACCATTCGCCCAGCCATTTGCATCAGCAAGATCAGCAATAACAACCGTTACCGTTGTAGTGGAAACCTCGGTGCCTATACCACAATAGTCACAAATACCATCGCCATTCTCGTCGGTAGGATGAGTAAGAGCAGGAGCAAGTTCTTTTCCGCAGCTGGAGCAAACCGATGCAGAAGTACAAGTAGCTTCAGTAGCATAGTCTGCGCAATCATGGACCTCTACCATTTCAAAGGTGCATCCCTGTGCCAACTGTTTAACACCTGTTTCTTCATAAGTTGTAATCGTACCGGTTACGGTAATTAGGTCACCAACATTTACGTTACCCTTCATACGGAATGCAATGATACGTGCGCCGGTTGCATCGGTAAGGTAAACGGAAATATTATCATATTGAGAACTATAAGCCTGATAAATAGACTCTACAGTAGCGGTCAGGATAATCTCGGTATCATCTTCTGCTACCAAAGCATCCTCAACAGTCCATTCGGGCTCTTCGGGCTCCTGACCGTTTGCAACAACCTCTGCAACGATGTTTGCAAAACCTGCTGCAACGGTGTAGGTTGCTTCGGTGTACTTTTCACCGTTTACGGTCCAAACGATCTCCTCACCCTCACCTGCAACGAGGTCGGTGGTAAGCTCGATGGTGTCACCAATGGTGTACATACCGCCCTTGCCGTTGAGAACAACGTATGCATACGTGCTGATGGAATCAGCGCCGTTGATCACTACGTCAGCAGCTGCTGCGTAAGCGATCAGTGCGTTGTACATCTCCTTCTGTGCAGCTTCTACACCGGCAGTAACGTACAAACGCTCATTGAGGTACTCCAGAACGCTGTAGTCCTTGGTAGCCTCTGCCAGAACGGTTTTACCGTCAGCAGCAATCACCTGTGCGGTTGCGGTCAGAACAGCGTCGATGTTCTGTGCGGGAACGCCAAGCTTGGAAACCACGACCGTAGCACCTTCGGGAGCGCCATTAGCCTGTGCCGCAGTAGCGGGAACGGTCTCGTAGGTGTTTTCACCGTCACTCAAGGTAACGACGATGGTTGCACCGTCGGGAAGGTTGGTTGCCTGAACGGCATACATCAGCTTGAGGTTTTCGCCGTAGAGAACGTTGTTGGATACGAACTCAACGGTGGTAGCAGTGTCAGCGGATACGCTGATGCCTGCCAGTGTGCCAACCAGCATCATGCAGACCAGCACCATGGAAATGATTCTCTTAAAAGTTGTGTTTTTCACGGTTTTAAAATCCTTTCTTTTTTGTTTTGGGGTCGCTTTGATCAGGTCCAGCCATTGGAATCGCTACCGGGAGCAAACACTCCGTCGTCCGGCTCTTCCGGCTCAACCGGATCCGTATCGGGCGACGCGGTCAGAATGTCCTCATCTTCCAAATAGTCAACATCAACAGCCAAAGGCAAGTATGCTTTCTTCATACACTCTCTCCTTTCCCTATAGATACTTATATCCTACCATATATTTCTGTTTTTTGCAATAGATAAAATGACAAAAAAACAAAAATTTTGATGCGTTTTTTTGCCTCTTTTGTCACATTTGTGAAAAAATCAGGGCAAAAAGCGGAGTTTCAGGGCATTATAAAGGGGTTAAACAACCAATTTGGCTTCCACGAGCCTGTAAATTGCAGAAATTTCTTGTAACATCGGCGGTTTGGTCCCCTCATTCAAGCATGCCGCCGTACCGTACGCCACAGCCGTTTTCAAGCATTCCGCGCACGTTTCCCCACTTGCAAACGCCGCCAAAAATCCCGCGATGGAGCTATCCCCCGCGCCAATGGTGGAGATCGGTTTGATACGCGGCGGAACCGCCTTGAAAAATCCATCCTTACAATATAAGCACGCGCCGTCTCCACCAAGGCTGACCATGACGTTTTCGATGCCTGCCTCAAACAACGCCTTGCCAAACGCGCGCACATCCCCATCCGTAATTTCGCGCTTGCCAACGTATGCGGCAAGCTCCTCCTCGTTCGGCTTGATCAACCAAGGACGGCACTCGATCAGATCCGAGTGCGAAAATGACCGCGAATCGATCACAATTTTCGCACCGTGATCGCGTAAACGCCCCAAAAACGCCTTGACGTCACTCAAAATCACCCCCTGCGGAACTCTCCCCGTCAAGGTGATCACGGTATCGGAATCAACCGTTCCAAGCGTTTTTTCAACACGTTCAATAAGCGTGCGATCCGCCGCAAATCCGCCAAAGCTGATGCGCGTTTCGGGTGCGTTGTCGCAATGCAGGGTCATGTTCTCACGGATTCGCCCGGGCACGGGAATCTCCGTCCACACAAGCCCATCCTCCTCCAACGAGCGACGAAAGTCTTCGGCGTTTTCTTCCCCCAGCACGACAATCGCGGAATTTGGGATCTCATTTTGCGTCAGCGCGCGGGAAATATTAACGCCCTTTCCGCCCGCATCGCGCGAGGTAATCGCGGCAAGATTTTCGCGGTAGGGTTCAAATCGCGCAAGGTGGCAATGCAGGTCATACGCGGGGTTGAGCGTGAGTGTAAGAATCTTCATGTCAAATCCTTTCCAAAATCGAGGTTTACGGCAACATTATATCACAAAAAGCGAAACCTGTAAACCGATTTTGCAAAACTCCTTGCATTTTGCCCGCAGGTGAGATATAATAAAGGTATCAACATCAAAAGGAGCAATTATGAAGCTATATGTGATCCGCCACGGCGAAAGCGAGACCAATATCAAAAACGTGTACAGCGGCTGGATGGACGTCGCTTTGACCGAAAAAGGCATTGCCGATGCCAAAGGTGCGCAAAAACTGCTGTCGGGCATCCAATTTGATAAGATCTACACCAGCGATCTGATCCGCGCCAAGAAAACCGCAGAAACGGCGATTCCGGGGTGCGTGTATGAAGAAACACCGCTGTTGCGCGAGATCAACGTGGGGGACCTTGCGGGAAAGCCCGGCGGAACCGTGCCGATCCAAAACTTTGATTTCACCCCTTATGGCGGCGAAAACCGCGAAATGGTCCGCGAACGCCTGCAAGAGTTTTTAAAAAAATTGGAAAGCGAAAATTTGCAAACCGTTGCGGCGTTTTCGCATGCGGGATGCCTACGCGAAATGGTAGATTTTATCTTGGGAGTCAAAATCCCCAACAAATCCCTGCTCTGTCAAAACTGCACCGTTGTCATTTTGGAGTATGACGGCGAAGATTGGAAAATGCACAGCTGGATCAATCCGTAACGATACAAAAGGAACTCAACTGCCTATGACAGTCGAGTTCCTTTTTCCTATTTCTCACAACAATGCATCGGCATAAACCTCGATTTGTTGCTTGACCGTACGAACGGTGTATCCGTAAGTTTCCTCCTCGAAAATATCATCGATCGAATCAACTCCCGAGATCCCCTCAAGATCTGTTAAAACCAATACGTTTATCGTTTTTCCCTTTATAAGCCAAGCAGCTTAACGGCGTTTTCACGCACAAGCTTACGGTAGTTTTCCTCACTGATCTCACCCGTTGCACGCATATCGTCAAGAAAATCATTGAACGGGAACGGATGCGTGTTGGCACGCGCACAAATGTCACATCCATAATACAAACGGTCAGAAAACTCCTCGATAAATCTTGCCGCATACTCTCGGTCACGCATCAGCGCGTTTGCGGCACTTTCCGCCGAAAGATCGCAATGCAAATTTCCGTATTCGCGCAAAAGTTTGAGAAGTCTGCCTTCCTTGACCTTTCCCGTAGGATAGGTGTTGCGGATCTCTTGCGTGCATTCGCTGATCTCTGCCCAAAACGGCTGAGAATGCCCGAGAATAATCAGATCCGGATGTGCCTTGAGCACCTTTTCAAGTCGCGGAAGCCCAAGATCGTCCACGATACCGTAGTACCCCGTCGGTTCTGGTGCGATGTGAATGGTAACGGGCAAATTTTGCTCCTCGCAACAGGAAAACAGATTGTCCATCCAAGGATCGTCCGCATACAAGGAAGCGGTCAGCTCTCCCAGTCCCTTTGCGCCAAGCTTTTTATAATGCTCCA
>JAZQXI010000119.1:0-3410 GCA_045632805.1 Eubacteriales bacterium
ATGACCTTGCCTGCCTTTTCGGGTGTGATGTCAAGGGGCTTGCCGAGCATAATGGTATCGTAGAGCATGTGATAGAAGATGGAAGAGCCGGTGCTGAATACGTCACCCTCTGCCTGGAATTCCTCTTCGTGGAAGTTGAGCTTCTCGGAGCAGTATGCGGGGTAGCCGTTTTCGGGATTACGGAGCGCGCCCTCAACGACGGGACGAGCTTCCAGCTCCTCGGGGATGATGTACTTGACCTTAACGGTGTTGGAGAAGGGACCGGTTGCGATGGTTCCCTTGGTACCGAAGATCTTGAAGGGCTCGCCCTTAAAGCCATCGTTGTTGTTGCACTCAATGTCGATCAGGGGCTTGCCGGGAGCGGTGATGATGATCTTTGCAAAGTCGTTTGCGTCACCGCTGTTGAACGCGGTCTTGTTCAGGTAGCTGTAGGTTACCTTTGCGGCGGGATCCCAGTCGATGAGGTCAAGTCCGACACCGATTGCGTGGGGAGTGGTGTTGTAAACGCCGCCCGCGCAGCACTTTTGCAGGGTCTGCCAGTCCCAACGGCGGGAGAAGGCGGAATAGTTCATGCTGATCTGCAGAATTTCACCGATCTTGCCGCTTTCCAGAACCTCTTTGAGCTTAAGAACAGGAGGTGCGTAGAGCGACTGGTGGAACGCGGTGAGAACCACACCCTTTTCCTTTGCGAGGCGGGTCAATTCCATTGCCTCGTAGGAGGTCTTTGCAAAGGGCTTCTCGTTGAGCACGTTGTAGCCGTGGTTGATGCAATCCTTTGCGATTTCGTAATGCATATGGGAGAAGGATGCGTTGACGATGACGTCGATGTCCTTACGGTTGAAGAGCTCGCGGTAGTCTGCGTAGACCTCGCAGCCAAACTCTTCCTTTGCGCGTGCGCGACGATCCTCAAGGGCGTCGACAACGGCAACGACTTCGCAGATATCGTTCAATTCGGAAAGGAAGAACTTTCCGTGAATGTCACGGCCACTGCGGCCCTGACCAATGATGGCAACTCTCATTTTTTTCATCTTTAAAAATCCTCCTTGTGTAATTTCACAAAAAAAGTTTTCGAAACTCAAAGTGCTTTTTGCACGATTCCAGTATAGCACAATAAAATAAAAAATGAAATAGCATTTTTTATTTTTTATATTGCAATTTTTACTTTTTTGTGATAAAATAATGATAATAGGAAAGAAAAAGGGGGGGAGACAGGTGTTTGAAGTCCGATCGGGCTATCCCATTTACGAGATCTCGCACAAGCGTGTGGAAGTACCGAATCCTAACGACTACGCCCAGCACACGCACAGCTGCTGTGAGATCCTTTTGCTGATTGAGGGAAACGCGAACTATAACATCGACGGTATTATCCACTCGCCGCGCCCGTTTGATCTGTTGCTCATCCCAAAGGCAACCTATCACTATTGCATCCCAAGCAAGAGCGCGCCGTATGAGAACTACGTGTTGGATTTTCACCCCTCCATCATTTCTCCTCACCACTACAAAAAGCTGTTTTCGCACCCTATGATCATCAATATCCGAGACGACGCGGAATTCCGACACTTTTTTGAGATGCTCGACTACTATCACGAGACCTACAGCACCGAGGATTTTGCGGTTTGCGCCAACTCACTTTTGCGGGAGTTGTTGGTGTTTTGCAGTTACCGACTCAAAAGTGCCGTGCGTGTGGAATCCGAGCGCAATACGCTGGTCGATACGATGCTCCGCTTGATCAACGAAAACCTCGAAAAGCCCTTGGACGCGGATTTTTTGGCGCATGAGCTGATGCTTTCCAAATCCTACGTGCAAAACGTGTTCTCGCAATCCATGCATATCGGACTGAAGCAATACATCACGCAAAAAAAGATCTTTGCGGCGCAAAACGATCTGATGGGCGGCATGTCCTCCGCCGACGTGTGCGCCAAATACGGCTTTAGCGATTATTCGGTCTTTTTCCGTCTCTATAAAAAAACGCTTGGGTATTCTCCCAGACAAACAAAAATGTTCAATTTGTGATAATTGTGTGAAGAAGTATTGATTTTCGGCTTGGAATATGTTATAGTATTACTGTTGCATATTCCAAGTCGAAATTTGTTTGTTAAAGGAGACGTCTATGGAATTTTTGAAAGACCTCATTACGCTGTTTGATCTGCGGATGCCCCAGCCCGAGCCTTATGGGCTGTTTCATCTGTTTTTCCTGTTTTATTCGGTGGCGTTTGGCATCTGGCTGTGCGTGACTCACAAAAAGGGTGATGACGCACGCGTCAGACGCGCGGTGGCAGTCACGGCTGTGATCGTACTCTTGCTTGAAGCCTACAAGATGTTCAACTACACCTTTACGTGGGGAGAGAACGGCTTGCAAGCCGATTTCCAGTGGTACGCATTCCCGTGGCAGTTCTGCTCCATGCCGATGTACGTCGGATTTTTGACCATCTTCTTCCGCAGAGGAAGAATCCACAAGTCGCTGTGCGCGTTTCTTGCGACCTACGCGATCTTTGCGGGTATCTGCGTGATGCTTTATCCCACCACCGTCTTTATCGAAACCGCAGGCATCAACGTGCAAACCATGATCTGCCACGGTTCGATGATCACCATCGGCATCTATCTGTGGTATTCGGGCTATGTCAAAGCGGAGCACAAGACCATCCTGCGCGCGCTCCCTGTATTCGTGGCAGCGCTCCTTGTAGCGATCATCATCAATGAATTGGCATTTGTGACGGGACTTCTTGAAACCGACAACGTTAATATGTTCTACGTCAGTCCTCACTGCGATCCTCACCTGCCCGTTTATTCCACCGTGCAGGAGATGGTGCCGTATCCTTGGTGCCTTTTGATCTACATTGCGGCGTTCACCGCGGCGGCTTACGTTATTTCGCTCATCGTGATGCTCATCCGCGCGATTGCCAAGCGTGTGGAGCGGAACAGAGTTGTAAAATTTTAATATGGTCGTTTCATTGGGGGGAACTTTTTCAAAAGTTCCCCCCAAAAAATCCCCATCAAACTAACTTTCGTAAGTGTTTTTATTGGCGCCCTCTCCGTCACGCTGCGCGTGCCACCTCCCCCAAAGGGGAGAGGCAAAAGTTGTTTTACCATTGGTAAACTAACTTTTGTGAGCGTTTTGGGTCGGATTGCCTTGGCAATCCTTGTCCACAAAACGCTTGCGGGAGCTATTGTTTTGGCTTCGCTCTAAAGTAACAGCGTGCGGGAGTTTGTACTGCATAAAGGCTTTCACCGAAACGCACAGCACCCTCGCGGGAATGCTTTGAAACGCAATCCTATGCGAGGGTGCTGTAAAAAGGTGGTGAGGGTTCTTGAAAGGGGTGCGGGGGAAACTTCTTGCAAGAAGTTCCCCCCGCAAATATATTGTCACTATACCATTACCCCAACAGCTTTGCCAATTCAAGAGCGATGTC
>JAZQXI010000120.1:0-22531 GCA_045632805.1 Eubacteriales bacterium
GCTTTACGAGCTTACTCGGCACGTACTCGCCAAGCTCGTAGTCGAGCGATGCGTAGCCTCTCGAACGGCTCTTAAGTGCATCAAAGAAGTCGTATATTATCTCGTTGAGCGGTAGGTCGTAGTGAAGCTCGACTCTTGCCGTATCAAGATATTTCATATCAAGGAATATTCCTCGTCTGTCTTGGCAAAGATCCATAAGACCGCCGACATATTCGGTCGGAGTGATTATATTCGCTCTGACTATCGGCTCGTATGCGATTTCAATCTCGTCTGCCGTAGGGAAGTTCGAGGGGTTATCTATTTTTACCATTTCGCCGCCACGCTTCTTTACCTCGTAGATAACCGAGGGTGCGGTGGTGATGAGGTCGAGGTTAAACTCACGTTCAAGTCTTTCCTCGATTATTTCCATGTGTAAAAGTCCCAAAAATCCGCAACGGAATCCGAATCCAAGCGCTATCGAGGTTTCGGGCTCAAAGAGAAGCGCCGCATCGTTGAGCTGGAGCTTTTCAAGCGCGTCACGGAGGTCGCTGTATTTTGCTCCGTCAGCGGGATATATACCTGCGTAGACCATAGGCTGAACCGATTTAAAGCCGGGAAGCGGGGTGTCGGTTGGATTGGAAACCAGCGTTACCGTGTCACCGACGCGCGTGTCGCTGATACTCTTGATGGATGCCGTGATATAGCCGACCTCGCCTGCCGCGAGGACGTCACATTTTTTTAGTCCAAACGGCTCCATTGTACCAACCTCAACCACGTCAAACACAGCACCCGTACTCATCATACGGATCTTGTCGCCTGCGCGGACAGAGCCGTCCATAACGCGGATATTGACTACAACGCCGAGGTAGCTGTCGTAATAAGAGTCGAAGATCAAAGCCTTAAGAGGCGCGTTTTCATCTCCCTCGGGAGAGGGAATATCGCGCACGACCGCTTCCAGCACGTCCTCGATATTCAATCCTGTTTTTGCGGAGACCGCGGGACAACCCTCGGCGGGAATTCCGATGATGTCCTCAATCTCGTTGCGGCAACGGTCGGGGTCGGCGGAGGGAAGGTCGATCTTATTGATGACAGGAATGATCTCCAGATTGGCGTCCACAGCAAGATAGGCGTTTGCAAGCGTTTGTGCTTCAATTCCTTGCGTGGCGTCCACAACGAGGAGCGCCCCGTCACAGGCGTTGAGTGAACGGGAGACCTCGTAGTTAAAGTCCACGTGACCGGGTGTGTCGATAAGGTTGAAGGTGTAATCTTCGCCATCCTTGGCACGGTAATTCAGCTTGACCGCGCGTGCCTTGATGGTAATGCCGCGCTCACGCTCCAGATCCATGTTGTCAAGGAGCTGTTCCTCCATCTCACGCTGGGAGACGGTTTGGGTCTTTTCCAGAATTCTGTCTGCAAGCGTGGACTTGCCGTGGTCGATATGTGCGATGATGGAAAAATTACGAATGTGATTTTGACGTTCGGATTTTTGCACGTTGGTACCCCAACCTTTCGATCAAAGTTTTTCAATTGTATATTATACCATATCGCTGCGTGTTTGTCAAGAAAAAGATGGATTTGGTCAATATACACAAAATTCGGGGTGGGGGTATTGGATAATTGTACAAAAATAAAATAAATTAGGAAATACATATTATTTCTGAAAGAAGTATGGTATAATGGGGTATCAATCCGCAGTTGTGATTGGCGGATATAAAATGAAACGGAGGATTTTTTATGAGACACGCAAAAAGAAGTACCGCGCTGATTCTGGCACTCCTGATGCTTCTCTCCATCCTGCCTATGCCCGCTTTTGCGGCAGATGCTGTGGTGAAGACGTACGGAGACGAGGATTTTGAAAGCTACACAGCAGGGTATCAGTTTGCAAATGCCGGTAACTACTCGGCGGACTACAATCAGGTTTTGGAAGAGGACGGCAACAAGTTCCTGCGTCTTCCCATTGCTTGTTCGGATGCGGCAAACCCGAAAACTGCTCCAACCAATCGCGGAAGATGGGTCATTATCAACCACGATGCTTTTTCAATGTTGGAAAAGACCTCGATCAAGGTCGATCTGCGTATGAACGGCATTAAGGGAACGACCCCCAACGTAGGACTTTGGTTAAACAACGTTTCTTACACGGATGCTACGGGGGCGGCTAAAACCCAAAGCTATTACCGCCTCTTTGATGTCAATCTGCTTACGGGTGATTTTACCTTCAACTCTGTCAGCGGTAGCCGCACGGGAGCGGAGGGCTTGAAAAAGGAAGGTTGGAATACGGTGGAGGTCATTTTTGATCCCCGTGACGGTTCTTTTGACATCTACGTCAACGACGCCCTCTATGCCGAGTGTCAGGCTCCCGTTGTGGGAACGGGCTTTAGCGTAGGAGCCAATCAGCTGATGTATTGTGTTTGCAGCAGCAACGGTAATGCTAACTATACTGCCGCTGCCGCTCTTGACAGTACCTACTCCAACTCCAACTACATGGATGCCGACAATTTTGTCATCGCCACCGCAACGGGCGAGAAGGCAAAGGATCGCGCGCGTCCCATCTGGTCGCAGAATTTTGAAACGGCAACCTCTTTGAGTAACGTTTTGACTCCCGGTTCACACGGAAACCCCGTGGGTGCGTTTTTGGCAAACTCCGCAACCGATGCGAGCGACAAGGTGCTTCAATTCAACATCGAAGCAACCGCGCCGGAGGCTTATTATCTGGTCGAAACCTCTAAGACAAAGACGGGTGTTCTTACCGGTTATACATTGAGCGCTGACGGCAAATCGATGACCGGCGTCAGCGGTACCGTAAACGGTGTTACGTATACCGATATTCAGGGAACGATTAACACCGCATCCTGTGCAACGGTTGCAAAGGATGCCGATGGAAACGACATTGCCAATCTGTATATTTGTACAGGTGCCGTTGCCGATGCAAAGGCGGGCTTCCTCGGAAACGTAGCGATTCCCCTGTATCTGACGCACGATTCAATCCCATACGAGACCAGCGAGGATTACGTCTTTAATATGGACATCTATCTCTCTGCCGATGCCAAGGGAACGATCGCAACGCAGATGACCGTAACTACGATCAATACCAATAAGACACGTTACATTCAACCGTTTGTATTCAAGGCAAACGGTAGTACGGCAACCGTGCAGCAGAATACCAATCAGCAAATATTGGCAGGCGCAAGTAAAACCGTAGCTCTCGGTAATTGGTATACCGTCACGGTTTTGGTTCATAAGGAGAACGGCGCGGCGTCGGTATTTCTTGACGGTGAGTATGCGTTTACCGCAGAAAACAAGGTGAGCTCGAATAACTATACCTACATCGGCGAGCCAGTATCCATCGTCAAAAATTCTTTCTTGTTCCAATACAACAGACATACCACTCCTTCACAGCTTCAAGGATATTTGCAGATCAACAATCTCGCAATGTACGGCAAGACCAGCGGACTTGATCTGAAATACTACTCAGAGGACTTTGATTCTTATACTGTAGGTGCTAAGCTCAACCTTGGCGAAAACGTCATGGCAAGCGCTACCTATGAAAAAGACCCCACCGATGAGAACAACACCGTTGTCAAGGTGCCTCTCACCGCAAAGGAAGATAAGACCGAGATTTTGATGCGCTTGAGCGGTACGACGCCTGTAGAAAAAGGCTGGTACGCCGTTACTCGCAATGCCGAGACGGGTGCGGTTGAGGTTGCAGGTTGGACGGTAACAGAGGAAGAGGGTGGAACCTATACCATTACCGACGGAACCACCACCTACACGGGGCTTAAGCTTACCACCAAGGATGAGTACCACGGCTATTGGGGCGGCGACGGTGTCGTTGACCAGAACTGGGCGCTCCCGAACCCCAAGATTGCTTACAAGGGTCAGCGTATTGTGACCTTGTCTGTTGACTATTATCTTTCTTCCGATGCCAACGCGCCCTTTATCGGTCAGATCAAGAACTACACGGCGGACGGCGCATCGAAGAGTTGGATGGATCTTTACACGGTTTATTCCGGAAGTGCAACCTTCAAGCCTTACGGTAGCTCCAAGACCTATACGGGTATGAACCGTGAGCAATGGAACAATGTTACCCTCATCATTGACCTCTCAAGCGGTGCAATGAGCTACTTCCTCAACGGCGTCTATCTGGAAACGCTGGCAGTGCGCGGTGCAAATCTTGACCTTACCGCATCTCGTCTGATGGTTGCAAAGCCGCTTCGTAAGCAGAGCGATTTCCGTGATTTCAAGGGGTACGTGATGGTTGATAACGTACAGCTTCTTCCCACCGTCAGTGAGCAGGTTACCTTGGAGGCAGACCGTTTGATGTACGTTGAAATCAACGGCAACAAGATCTACACCAACTCCTTTACCGTTCCTGCGGGGACCGCTTACAAGGCAGTTTATTTTGACGACTCCGATTATGTGGGAATGCTTACCACCGAGGAAAAGAATTCGATCCGTCTTTCCGAGAACGCCGGTCTGCGCTTTGCAACTCGTGTCAACACCGAGCTTCTGGATCAGATCTACGCGCTTTTGGACGATGGCATTGTTGAAAACGTGACGCACGGTACGCTCATCGCGCCCACCGATTACGTGACCGAGGCATTTACGATGGATGCTCTGGAGGCGGCAGGGAAGTCCTATCTGACGGTTGAAGCAACGCGTGATCACTACTTCAGCTTTGATGAGGACTCTGCAACTACCCACTTTGTCGGTTCTATCGTGAATCTTTATGAGACAAACATCAACCGTGATTTCTCGGGGCGCGGATACGTGAGCGTAACGCTGAAATCCGGTCAGGAGATCACGCTGTATTCGAGCATTACCCATTCGGCAGACGTTTGCGACGTTGCCGACCGTGTGCTGAAGGAATATCCCACGGGATGGAGCGAATTCGAGCTTTCGATCCTGCAAACCTATGCTGCAGGAAAGGCTGTAGAGGTCCCCGAGGAGGTACAGCAGATCCGCAAGCTCAACGGTCTGAACGTACTTGCCATCGGTGACAGCGTTTTCCAAGGACATTCGCTTTCAACCGATAAGCAATGGCTGGGACTCTTGGCGGCAGAGTGCGATTGGAATATGACCAATCTTGGAAGAAACGGTTGGACAGTTGCGTACAATCCCGATGCGTATGCAGATCCGACCCAGGTTCGCAGATCGATGTACGATTACCTGATGAACAACACGGGATACGTATATGGCAGCACTTCTTACTACAATTACGGCGACACCGCCGGAAAGTCCCCCGAGGACGTTGATGTCATCTTCTTTGAAGGCGGTTGGAATGACTATGGTTGGGGATTGCCGCTGGGAACGGCGGATTCCACTAACTGCGGCACACTCATGGGGGCGCGCAACCTGATTATCGATAAGCTGTTGAAAATCTATCCAAACGCGACCATCGTATTGGTTACTACTTGGCACAATGCTGATAAGAAGGAACTCAATGGGGAGACCGTGGAACGTATCGATTACGTTTCAAACAGCATCAAGGAAGCGGCAGAGACCCGATACAAGGATAATGACCGCGTGGTTGTAGTTGATATGGGTGACCCCGAGGTTTCGGGCGCTTACATGGCGGATTCCGCTTGGAGAGCAACCTATGCGATCGACAGCGTTCACCTCAACGAAAAGGGTATGGAGGTTGTAGCGAAGCATATGCTTGCTGCGATCGCAAAAGCACTTTTCTCGTAAAATCAAACCACTTCAAAATGGGCGGCTCATTTATGGGTCGCCCATTTTTATGCAATATTTTTCCTATCAAAAAATAAAAACAGGAGTTCGACAGCAATTTTTGTCTCTTACAAAGCAAAAAGTATCTTGACAGAGTGAGAAAAATGTTTTATACTGTAGATGATTTCAAACTGGGGTGATGCCCCTAAAAAGATCCATAGAAAGGATTGAAAAAGATGAAAAAAATGAAAGCAGCCGTTGTAGGATATGGCGGCATGGGCGGTTGGCACGTTGAGCATCTTTTAAAGAGCGACGTTGCTGAGCTTGCAGGTGTTTATGATATTAAGGAAGAACGAAACGAGCTGGCTCGCAGCCGCGGGATCTATGCGTATCCTACCTACGAGGCACTGCTTGCCGATAAAGAGGTAGAGCTGATCACCGTTGCCATCCCCAACGATAGCCACGAAGAGGTCGTTGTCAAGGCATTGGAAGCGGGCAAGAACGTCATTTGCGAAAAGCCCGTGGCGCTCTCGCTGGAGGCGTTGGATCATATGATCGCAACCGCTAAAAAGAACGGCGTACGTTTTTCGACCCACCAGAATCGCCGTTGGGATGTGGACTATCTTGCGATGAAGCAGATTCATGATGAAAATATGATCGGCAAGGTCCTCAACCTCGAATCCCGCATCCACGGTAGCCGCGGTATCCCTTCCGACTGGAGAGGCGAGAAGGAGCACGGCGGCGGAATGCTCTACGATTGGGGCATCCATCTGATCGACCAGGCGTTGATGATCTTTGGCTTTGACGTGGACAGCGTTTATTGCATTTGCGACAATATCACCAATAAAGAGGTGGACGACGGTTTCCGTCTGGACATCAATTTCAAGAGCGGACAACGCGCGACCATTGAGGTAGGTACTTACAACTTTATCGCGATGCCCCGCTTCTATATGCGCGCCGAAAAGGGAAGCGCACTCATCACCGATTGGCGTGAGGAGGCAAAGGTCGTAGAGTGTACCTATTGGCATGAGAACGACGTTCTTCCCGTCAAGACTGCGGCAGGTCTTACCAAGACCATGGCGCCCCGTGACGAGGTGACAACCAAGACCTATAGCGTTCCGCGCCCCGCATCCGACGTCCATGATTATTACCGCCATTTCATCAAGGCGATCCGCGAGAATGCCGCGCAGGACGTAACGGACGAGCAGATGAGAACCGACCTCAAGGTCATCCTCGCCGCGTTCAAGTCCGCCGAAACGGGCATGCCTGTCAAGATCTGAATATATCTCACCCCAATCCGCCGCAAGCGTCAGTTTGCGGCGGATTTTTCAAAAATCGTAGAATATGACATAAAGAGCGTAGGAAATGGCATTGACCGTGTCAGTTAGATATGTTATAATAAATCTGCATAAAATTTCTGTTTTGTGCAAATCTTTCACAAAAAGGAGAAAAGAGATCATGAAAAATGCAACCAAGCGCGTGCTTTCCATGCTTCTGGCAATGCTGATGCTCCTGCCATTGATCAGCGTTCCCACGTTTGCGGCAAGCACGGCAAACGGCGAGCAGGATTTTGAATCCTTCGCAGCCGGAAAAACGCTGACCACTGCTGACGGGTTCAGCGATGCGGCGCCTTTTAACAAGGTGCTGGCAGAGGAAAACGGAAACAAATTTATTCGTTTGCCGTTTATTGTAACGGATCCTTCCGCTACGAATAACGCATACAAAAAGACAGAGCCGACCAATGCGGGCAAATGGATGATGATTACGCACAGTGCGTTTTCTACCACCCAAAGAACCTCGATTTCGGTTGATATCCGTCTCAACGGCAAGAGCGGTACCAACCCATATGCAGGTCTTTGGCTTCGTAATGCAAACTATACCAATACCAGCGGTGCCACGGCAACCGTCAACTGGATCCAGCTCTTCAACGTCAATCTCCTCACGGGTGCATTGATTCTTCCTTCGAAGTACAACCCCGTTCTGATGGGCGCGGAAGGTCTTACCACCACGGGCTGGAACACCGTGGAGGTCAACTTTAACCCTGCTGACGGTTCTTTTGCGATTTACGTGAACGGCAAGATGTACGCAACCTGCTCTCAAGAGGTTGTAGGTACCAACTTTGTCGTTGCTGCCAATCGGTTGATGTTTGCAATCGACGGTGCCAACAAGGTTGATTGCTTTACGACTCCCGATCTGGTTGACGAGGACTATACCAACTGCAACTCGATGGATGCGGATAATTTCTACATCACTCCCACCAAAAAGGTGCCCGAGGAGCGTGTGGATTTCAACAATCTCACGGCAGGGCAGACTTTGACTACGAGTAACGGTTTCAGCACGATTGCTTCCTATTACAAAGTCGTTGCCGAAAACGGCGACAATTTCCTGCGCTTGCCCTTTGCATGCTCGGATGGTTCCAATCCCGCTACAAAGCCTACCAACAGAGGAAGCTGGATGCAGTTGAAGCACTCCGCTTTTTCTGCCACTGAGCTTACCGAAATCTCGGTTGACATCCGCCTTAACGGAAAGAGCGGTACCACTCCCAATGCGGGACTTTGGTTGCGCCGTGTTGGCTATACCAATACCGGCGGCACTGCGGCAACCGAAAATTACTTCCAACTCTTTAACGTTAACCTGCTCACGGGCGCGTTGGTGATTGATGCCAAGTACAAGCCCGTTTTGTCGGGCGCGGCAGGGCTGAATACCAGCGGTTGGAACACCGTAAAGACGGTATTCAATCCCGAAAACGGTCATTTTGACATCTACGTCAACGGCGCGCTTTATGCGGCGTGTGTTTCCAACGTAGCAGGCACTAATTTCACCGTTGCAGCCAATCAGTTGATGTATGCAATTAACGGTACGAACAAGACCGATTGCTTTGTCGGCGTGGATACGCTTGACGATACCTATTCCAACTGCAACTCGATCGATGCGGATAACTTTGTTTTCACTACCGCACCTACGCTCCCCGAGGAAAAGATCGACTTCAATCAGTTTGAAGCAGGTAAGACGCTCACCAAAAATGATGGGTTTTCCTTTGTTGCCCCGATCAATCAAGTGCTGACAGAGGAAAACGACGCTTTTTTGCGTTTGCCCATTGCTTGCACAGATGCTTCCGCCCCCGCAACCGAACCGACCAATCGCGGACAGTATTTCCAGTTCTATCACAATGGCTTCTCCACAACGAGCAATACGTCGATCTCTATGAATCTTCGTATGAACGGTGTCGGCGGCAGTGCTCCAAATATCGGTTTTTGGTTGCGTAATGTGACCTATACGGACGCGAGTGGAGCTTCCCAAACAAAACCTTGGATACGTCTTTTTGACGTCAATCTGCTCACGGGTGAATTCCAGACCAGAGACGTTAACGGAACCACTACGGGCGCCAAAGGCTTGCGTCAGGGTGTTTGGAATAACGTAGAAGTTATCTTTGAGCCTGTTACGGGTTCGTTTGATATTTACGTCAACGGAACGCTCTATAAGCAATGCACGGCAATTGTAGAGGGCAGCAACTTTGTTGTTAAGGCCAATCAGCTGATGTTTGCGGTTTGCAACTCCAACAACACGTCAAACTATACGGCTGTTGCAAGTCTTGACAAAAATTATTCCAATTGCAACTACATGGACGCGGACAATATTGTGATCAAGTCCACCAATCAAGCACTTTCCGGTAAGATCTTCTATAACGAGGGCTTCAACTCCTACAAGGCAGGGGATCAGGTTGCGCTGGGTACCACTCCCAACGTCAACTCCACCTACGAGCAGGACCCTGTCAACTCCACCAATATCGCTGTCAAGATTCCGTTTGGTCCCAAGCCGGACAGCACCGAGATTTTGATGCGCGTTTCGGGCAATCTTCCCGTCGAAAAGGGCTGGTATGCCGTGACCCGCAATGCAGAAACGGGTGCGGTTGAGGTAGATGGCTGGACCGTTACCGAGGAATCGGGCGGTACTTACACCATTACTGACGGAACCAATACTTACACGGGGCTTAAGCTCACCACCAAGGACGATTACAACGGCTATTGGGGTGCTGACGGCGCGATCGACCAGAACTGGCAGCTGCCCACGCCCGAAATCGCATACAACAAGGATGCGGCAGTCGTTCTCTCGGTTGACTATTATATCTCAGAGGACGCATACGGTAAGATTTTGGCGCAGATGCGCAGCTATGCAAGCAACGGCACGTCTGCAAATTGGCTTGACCTCTTCTATCTCGATGCCAATGCGCTCTCCATTGCTCCCAAGGGTGGCTCTACCTATAACGGTGTGCTGAACAAGGGTGAATGGAACAACGTTATGGTCGAATTGGATCTGGTCAGCGGTGTTGGTAAGGTCTACGTCAACGGCGAATACGTCGGAAACGGCTCTTACGGCACCAACCTGACTCTGACTGCAGGCAAATTGATGGTTGCAAAGTTGAACCGCAAGTATTCGAGTTATCAGAAATATGATGGCTACTTTATGGTCGATAACGTCAAGCTGATGACCAGCACTCAGACCGTTACGGTGGAGGATGACCGTTTGCTGTACGTTGAAGTTGACGGCAGAAAGATCTATAACAGCAGCTTCAATCTGCCCGAGGGCGCAAGCTATCAGGCGGTTTACTTCAAGGATTCGGATTATCTTGGACTTTTGACCACTGAGCAAAAGAACTCGATCCGTTTGGCAAGCGCAACGGGATTGCGTTTTGCGACCAAGATTGATATGGCGCTTCTCAATCAGCTTTATGCGCTTTTGGAAGCGGGAGACCTGGCAGACGTACAGTTGGGTACTCTCATCGCGCCAACCGATTATATTTCGGGCAACTTTACCATGGATGCGCTGGATGCGGCAGGGAAGCTCTACCTTGAGGTTGAAGCAACGCGTGACCGGTATTATTCCTTTGATGAGGATGATTCCACCACGCACTTTGTAGGATCGATCGTAAACCTCTATGCTACAAATATTGCGCGTGATTTTTCGGGCCGCGGATACGTAAAGATTACCTTCCGTAGCGGACAGGAGATCGTTCTGTATTCGAACATCACGCAAAGCGCTGACGTTAAGGATATCGCAACGCAGCTGCTTGCAAAAACCGATTACGTCAACAGCCTTTCCGCAGAGCACAAGGCGATTCTTGAGACCTTTGCTCAGGGACAGGCTCCCGAAGTGCCCGAAGAGGTGCTTCAGAACCGTAAGCTGGACGGACTCAACGTTCTGGCACTGGGCGATAGCCTGTTCCACGGTGACGCCACGGGATATGCAGAGCAATGGCTCGCACTCATGGCAAAGCGTCACGGATGGAACATGACCAACCTCGGTAGAAACGGTTGGACCATCGGAGACGCAACGCACATTTCCTCCAAGGGCTCGATTTACAAGAACCTGATGGAGAATTCCAACTTTGTTTACGGTAGCGCTTCTAACTCCTTCTATCAAACAGGTAACGCACAATCCTTGACAGCAAATGACGTTGACGTCATCTTCCTCGAGGGTGGTAACAACGATTGCGGAGCAAGACTTCCTTTCGGTACCATCGATTCCACCGATCCCCAGACGCTTATGGGCGGTATGAATCTTGTTATCAAGCATCTCCTTGCAACTTATCCCAACGCAAAGCTCGTGCTCATCACGTCCTGGTATTTTGATTCCGTTGCAACGGTTGACGGCGTCAGATATTCTCACATGGACTATGCGGTCAACAGTATGAAGATGTTGTACAACGCGAAATACGTGAACGATCCCCGTGTAACTCTGATTGATGCGGGCGACCCCGCTCTTACGGATATTCACATGAATGACGCCAATTGGAGAGCAGAGTATTCCTGCAAGCCGAGCGATCCGTATCATCTCAATGCGGAGGGAATGAAGATTATGGCAAACAGCATGGAAAAAATCCTTCCCGGAGCACTGTTCGTATGTGATGGAAAGGACGGAGTTTCCGTACAGCACAACTATGAAAACGGCATTTGCAAGGATTGCCAATCCGTTGATCCTCTTTCCGTTAAGGAGGAGGGCATCACCCGTGTGGTTTGCGTGGGTGACAGCATTACGGTCAATGGATACTGGAAGAACAACATGATGGGGAACCTCGATTCGACCTACGAGGTCATCGGTCTTGGCGTCAGCGGTTCTACCGGCTTTGCAGCGGGTACCGACCAAGGTATTCCCAAGGCATACGTCAATCAGGATAACCATCAGTTAGCCCTCCGTCATAATGCGGACGTGGTCGTCATCATGCTCGGAACCAACGATTCCAAGCCTGAGAACTGCGATTCTATTAAGGCGGATAACGGTGCGCAGTATATTAAGGATATGACCGCAATGGTCAACGCATATAAGGCAGCTTGCCCTGATGCGCAGATATTCTTGGCAATGCCCGCCACCGTTTATGACGGAAGCCGTTTTGGCGGTATCAGTGAGGAAAACGTCACCGCGACGATTATTCCTTGTCTGGAAGCGGTTGCAGAAGCAACCGGTGCAATCCTTATTGATACCCACACCGCAACCGCCAATGCAGCAGACCACTTTACCGACGGTGTGCATCCGAGTGATGATGTTGCTCGCGGAATGATCGCACAGGCAATCGCAGATGCGATTCTTGAAAATCGTGATTGAGAAAGGTGAACAAAAGATGAAATCTTATACCGAACCCAATGTGACATTGATTTTGCTTGAAACAGCAGATGTTCTCACGACTTCCGATAACTTCGGAAACGATATTTTCTTCGATGAGACAATGCTTAACAAGTAAATCGTTCTCCCCTTGGCGCCGATGCGCCAAGGGGATTGTTGTTATATAAAAAAGGAGCTCCCCAAGCGTTTTGCTTTGGGAGCTCCCGTTTGATATTGCTGTTTTATGCGTTTGCAAAGCCCATACCGCGCAGGTCAGCCATCTCATTGTGATGCTCTGCGTCGTACAATGCCCAAATGACACGCAGACTCTGCAGGGCATTTCTGCCGTGTGTGTCGGGCTGCTTATTCTCCATGACGCACTCTGCAAAGTGCTGGATTTCATACTGGGTGTGCTTTCCGTTGTCCATATCGCGCTTCCAGAGGACGTTGTATTTCTGGCTTTCATTGCCGCCGTGGGGAACGTGCTCGCCGCTGCCGTTGTAGAAACGGATCTCGCCCGAGTTGTTTTCAAACTCCAGCATACCTTTTTCGGTCTGGATCTGGAAGTCGTACGCAAGACGTGTGCCGCGCGCGCCCCAGGTTGCGCCATGGTAACCGATCGCGCCGTTTGCAAACTTCATCACTACAGCACTGGTGCCTTCGCGCATCATCCAAGGTGTGCCGTTGCGTGTGCCAACGTGCGCGCCGGTGATCGGTTCGCCAAGGAACCAGAGGAACAGGTCGATGTAGTGGCAACCGTGGCTAAAGAGCTGACCGCCGCCAAGGCGACCGGTGAGTGCCCAATGACGGTTCAGGGGATCAAGATAATCAATCGTTGCGCACGTGAGCTGTTCGGTCCATGCGGAGAACTGAATGATCTCACCAAACTCACCCGAATCAATGTATTCCTTGAACTTCAGCATTGCGGGGTCGTAACGCCAAGGATATGCGCACATCAGTTTCAGATCTCTCTTTTCACATTCTTCGATGAGTCGCAGGCATTCTTCCTCGGTGTTGCAAAGAGGCTTTTCCATCAGGATGTGCTTGTTGTGAGCGGCAAAGAACATACCGCACTCATAGTGCAGGTCGTGAGGGAGAGCGATCATGACTGCGTCAATATCGTCCACCATATCGCGCCAGTTGGTATATGCCTTGGGAGTAAGCCCTACAAGCTCACCAAGCTCTTCTGCGGTTTCACGTGCGTTGTCGGGGAGAATATCACAAACCGCAACGATATCCACGTTGTCAAGGTATTTAACGCCCTTGACGTGTGCAGCCATCATCTTACCGCAACCGATCAGACCAAGTCTCAGTTTTTCCATAATCGAAACCTTTCTGCCTTTTGGCAAATGTATTTTTGATTTTTGGCTTGACTTTTGCAAGCCTTTTGTTTATAATGAAGATAAGCACAGCTTTTGTGCTGACAGTGTTATTTTAACACGATTCGTCTGCCTTGTCTTTAGCGGATAGGACAAAAAGTTTGCACGATCGGGTTAAATTCGAAAGGAGGGGAGCGAATGGAATACCGCGGTACCGCCATGTCGGATGCGTTATCGGTCAATTCAATTTTCACCGTTTTGCGCCCCGACCTTTGCGCGAACTATCCGGGACGCGGTGAGGCTCATCCATTCCCCGAAATCATCTATCTCACGCGCGGCAAGCATTATCTGTGCATCGATGGCACGGAATACAGCTTTTGCGAGGGACAGATGATCATTTACGCGCCCAACTCCTTCCACTCTGCGGCGAGTAGACGCCCCGAGCATGCCGAGGCGGCAATTTTGACCTTTGACGCAAGCTCCGAAATTCTGCCACGCCTTTACAACCGTGTGATCACACTCAATGCGCGTCAACGAAAGATGCTTGAGGATATTGTTGACGAAGGTGTCGGTTATTTTTGCGGGCGTGAAGCGGAAGACAACATCGGAGGAATGATCTTGCGCGAGGGTGTTGATCCGTCACGTCTTTGGGGGCTGAAAAAGCAGATCGAATTCTTTTTGATCGACGTTTATAAGAGCGACTCCGATATGGAAACCAAGAGTGCCAAAACTACGCGTTGGGATGCGGAGTTTGCGGACGCAATAGCGTTTTTACAGGCACATTTAACACAAAGTTTAAGCCTTTCCGAGATCGCTGTGGGATGCTCGATGAGCGTTTCCAAGCTGAAACTGTTGTTCCGTGAAAAGGTAGGAACGGGTCCCATCGATTACTTGATCCGCATGCGCATCGAGGCGGCGCAGAAGCTTATTCGCGCGGGGAAACTCAATTTTTCACAAATCGCGGAGACCCTCGGATTTACATCCTTGCATTATTTTTCCAGACAGTTCAAAAAGGTGACGGGAATGTCACCTTCGGAATATGCGCACAGTATATAGAAGTTCAGTTGTGGAGAAAAAAATGAGAACAGCATTTACAACGTTGGCGTGTCCCACGCTCTCCTTGCGGGAGTTGTTGGCATTGGCAAAGCGAAATGGCATGGACGCCGTGGAAATCCGACTTGATCAAGACAACCGCTTATGCGGTTATGCTTTGGAGGAGCTGGACGAGGCGAAGTGTTTGATTGATAAGAGCGGTGTGAAAATCTCGGATCTTGCGTGCGGTATTACTGTCAAAAACGGTGACCGTTCGGTTCTTGCTCAAATGGAGCATTGCGCAAAAATGGCGCAAAAGCTCGGTGTTGTGGGCATCCGCATTTTTGTTGGAGCGGGCGCGAAATATTTTACCGATCCTATCTGCCGTGACATGGACGGTGTTGCCGCGGTACTGCGCGAGGGCGCGGAGCTGGTCGGTTCCTACGGGGCTGAACTGTGGGTAGAAACGCACAGCGATTATTCGACAGGGGAGATCGTGGGAGATCTGCTCTCGCGTGTGGGAGACCGTCGTGTGCGCGTGATCTGGGATGTGATGCATTCCATCGAATGGCATGAAAGTCCTGCCGATACGGTTCGGTATTTGAGAGATTCCATCGTTCACGTTCATTTGAAGGACGGTCGGATTCCTGCCGATCCCAACCGAACCGCCTACGACCTATGCACCTTGGGCGAGGGGGCGGTGGACCTTTGCGAGATCGCCAATGCGTTGCAATGCATTGGATATGACGGTTATCTTTCTCTCGAATGGGAGCAGATGTGGCATCCCGAGCTTGCCGCGTGCTACAAAGACACCGATGCACTCCTTGGGGCGTATTCCGAGTGGCTGAAAACCGCTTTTTGATTCGCTTGAATAGAGAATCGTTTCTCTTTTTTGCAGTATTCTGTATTTACAAAGCGAGAAAAGTATGTTATACTGTATACAAATCAACCGTTTAAAGGAGATGAATGATTATGAAAGCAATTTTGGTTCAACCCGATAAATCTCTTGTTTGGAGCGACGTTCCGGATCCCATCGTAGGAGATGAGGACGTACTGGTCGCAATTAAGTGTGCCGCACTCAACCGCGCGGATCTGATGCAGAGAGACGGTGACTATCCGCCTCCCGCGGGATGCCCCGAATGGATGGGTCTTGAGATCGCGGGTGTGGTTGTCAAGATGGGTAAGATTGCTGAGGAAAAATCGAATTATAAGATTGGTGACGAGGTTTGCGCGCTCCTTGGCGGCGGCGGATATGCTGAGTATGTCAATGTCAAATACGATATGCTCATGCCTGTTCCCAAGGGACGGACGCTTGTCGAGGCATCCGCAATGCCCGAGGCATACGCAACCGCATACCTTAATCTCTTTATCGAGGGTAAGGCAAAGCCGGGGGATACACTCCTGATGCATGCGGGCGCCAGCGGACTCGCGTCGGTTGTCATTCCCATGGCAAAGGCATTCGGTCTGCGCGTCATTACCACCGTTCTCTCGGACGAGCTTGCGGAAAAGATCAAGCCCTTGGGCGCTGACATCGTGGTCAACACCAAAAAAGAAAATATTGCCGACGTACTTAAGGCACAGCTTGAGGCGGGAACGCCTGTCGACATTGCCATTGACTGCCTTGGCGGTAGCTTCATGGGCGGATGTTTGCCGTATCTTTCGCACGGCGCACGCTGGATCATGATCGCGGCTCTGGCAGGTCAGATCACCGAGATCGACCTGAAGAATATCTACGTTCGCAATGTCCGCATCATCGGCAGCACGTTGCGCTCCCGTACCCCCGCGTTCAAGGCAGAGCTGCTTGCGGAGCTGGTCAAGGTCGTTTGGCCCAAGGTAGAAGCAGGCATGATGAAGCCTTCCATCTATAAGGTCCTGCCGATTCAACAGGCAGAGGACGCACATGCGATCCTTCAGCGCGGTGAAAATGTTGGCAAGGTTGTTTTGACAGTAAACTGATATGACGAATACTGGGGTGTCTCAAATGTGTAACGCATTTATAGACACCCCTGTGTTTTTTGCTTTGCGGCGTGGTGGTGCAATTTTTGCCTGCTGCTTGATCATGTTTGATGATATTGACAAGTGAAAACATATTTTCCTGCCTTCCGTCATACAATGAACCAACGAATGATGGAAGGCGGTTTTTTATTATGAAGGGATTTTCGTTTTGGAAGCGTACAGCGTCGGCGGCGCTCACACTTGCCTCATGCCTAAGTCTTGCCACTGTCGGAGCATCTGCCGCAGAATCGACTCCTGTGGTCTCCTACGGTGTCAATATTCTTGCGGCGCAGACCGATATGGCGGTATCCGGCTTTGTGGGAAATGAGATCGTGTTCAGCGATGAGGATTTCAAACGCAATCTGAATCTCTCGCATGTGGAATACATTACGGTTTGCATGTTGCCTGCCGATACAGAGGGCGAATTGCTCCTTGGTTCCTCGCGCGTGGCGGCAGGGCAGAGCATTGCGGCGGCGAACCTTTCGCATCTCTGCTTTGTTGCGGCATCGGAGGATATCCATCAAGCGTCGTTTACGTTTACAGCCAACGGAAGCGCGACACCTTTGATCTGTAACGTCCATCTTTTAAATGAACCCAACTATACGCCGACCCTCAGTATGGCACCCGATCTTTCGCTTAACGTCTCCACTTATCGCGATCTTTGTGCATACGGAACGCTCGCAGGCTATGATCCGGACGGTGATGAGTTGGTTTTTGAGATCGTTTCCTATCCACAAAACGGTTCGATCCGCATGACCGACCGCACGCGCGGAACATATGTTTATACGCCGAATGTAAGCTATACAGGAACAGATAGCTTTTCTTATGTCGTGCGTGATATTTACGGAAATTACAGCGCCGCCGAAACAGTCAATCTCCGCGTCAGCGCACGCGGCACACAGGTAATGTACGTGGATATGCAGGATTCTGTTGCACAGGGGGCGGCATTGACCTTGACCGCCGCGGGAATTATGAGTGGAACACAGATCGGAAATCAGCATTATTTTCATCCCGAAAAAACGGTGAGTCGTGTGGACTTCTTGGTCATGGCAATGAATGCCGCAGGGATTACGGATGTTCCTGCCTGTGAGGCGACCGCATTCTGTGATGACGAGAGTATTCCAAGCTCGATGAAGGGATATGTGGAAAGTGCATATTCGTTGGGGTATATCAGCGGAACCAATGTGTCGGGGGAACTATGCTTTTTGCCGCATGAGGAGATTACACGTGCCGAGGCTGCTGTGATGCTGGATGCGATTCTCGGACTTACCGAGGAAAACGAACTTGCCGTTACGCCAACCTTTGCGGATTCCTCTGCGATTCCCGTTTGGGCAAAGGAATCGGTCTATTCGCTCAATGCCGCAGGGATCATGGTGTCTTCAAGCGGTTACATTTCCGCAACGGAAAAGATTACAAGAGAGGGGGCGGCAGCGCTTCTTGCCGCTACAATGGCATATTTGGAATAATCCCGAAAAGGGGAAAAACATGCCGTTTTTCCTCTTTTTTTATTAAAAAACAAGAATAAGAATTAGATTTATTATAAAAATATTACACTTTTTTGAAAAAAGAAAGAAAATTTTGATTTTCTATTGCAAAACGGGAAAGAATCTGTTATAATATAGTGCAGCGTCGGACTGTAAAACGAGGCCATACCAGCCGGGGAAGCAGCGGAGCCCTGTACCTGAAATCCGCTACAGCAGGGGTGGATCCCTCTTTTGAGGAATGAACTCTTACGAATTGAGTCGCATCTGCTGTGTTGACGAATGGGTCTTGCGCAATCGGGACTCGTGAACCATGTCAGGTGGGGGACCAAGCAGCATTAAGCGATCATCTCGATGTGCCGCGAGGGTGCCTGTTCTGAGCAGAAGGTGCGAATATCGCGTGGGGGCGACTTTCGATTTTGAGGTGTATGGTCTTGTTTTGCAGTCCGGCGTTTTTTGTCAAAAGCGTCGGGCTTTTACTTTTAATAATAGGAAGGTTTTTGACATGAAGATCGGTGTCAGCTCTTATAGCTTTGCCAAACACATAAAAGCAACAGGATGTGATCTGTTTGAGGTTTGCCGTCTTGCCAAGGAGATCGGATTTGATGCGATTGAGTTTACCAATATCGAAACTGAAGATCCGATTGCTACAGCAAAAGAATTGCGCGCGTACTGTGATTCCATCGGGCTGGAAATCGCATCTCACACCATCGGCGCTGATTTTTTGAACGGTGAAGAGGAGGAGATCCTCTCAGCACTTTACCGATTCGTTGATATTGCCGAGGCGCTTGGCGCACCTTTGATGCGCCATGATGTATGCTACAAGCTTCCCGAGGGGATGACGTGGCAAAAGGCGGCAGAGAAAATGGCGCCCATGATCCGCAAGGTCACAGAATACGCTAAGACAAAGGGGATTCGCACCTGCTCCGAAAATCACGGATATATTTTCCAGGATTCCGAGCGTGTGGAGTATCTGATCAATCTGGTGAACGATCGCAACTACGGATGGCTCGTTGACGTTGGAAACTTCCTGTGCGCCGACGAGTACCCTTTGGAGGGCGTTTGCCGCGCATTGCCGTATGCGATCCACGTTCATGTCAAGGACTTTTTGTATCGGAAGGCAGACGAGCTTTACGTGGCGCCCGACGGATTTTTCAATACCCGAAACGGCAATCTCCTTCGCGGAACGGTGCTGGGGCACGGGGATGTCCCTGTGGCGGCTTGCATTAAGCTGTTGCGCGAGATAGGATATGACGGCGTTTTCTCATTGGAGTTTGAGGGGGCGGAAGAAAACCTTCCCGCGCTCCGTATGGGTTACGCTTACATGAAAAAACTTGCAGAAATGCCTGTGGAAAGAGCGTGAAATATGCATCAGGCTTTATACAGAAAATGGCGTCCGCAAACCTTTGATGACGTATGCGGACAGGAGCACATCACTTCCGTTTTGCGTTATGAGGCAGAAAACGGTGCGTTCAGCCACGCGTATCTGTTTTGCGGATCGCGTGGAACGGGTAAGACCACCTGCGCCAAGATTTTGGCAAAGGTCGTTAACTGTGAGCATCCCGTAAATGGAAACCCCTGCGGCGTGTGCGACGCCTGCCGTGCGATTGACAGCGGTGCGGCAACCGACGTGTTAGAGATGGATGCGGCTTCCAACAACGGCGTTGATAACATTCGAGATATCCGCGACGAGGTCGTTTATTCTCCATCGGCGCTCAAATACCGCGTCTATATCATCGATGAGGTTCACATGCTTTCGGTCAGTGCGTTCAACGCGCTGCTCAAGACCTTGGAAGAGCCTCCCGAGCACGTCGTCTTTATTTTGGCAACTACCGAGTTGCAAAAGCTCCCCGCAACCATTATTTCCCGTTGTCAGCGCTTTGATTTTCGCCGTATTTCCACCGACGCATTGGTGGCGCGGTTGACGTTAATTGCGCAAGAGGAGGGGATCGCGCTGGATGCGGATGCCGCAAGAATGCTTGCAAAGCTTGCGATGGGCGGTATGCGCGATGCGATCAGCCTTCTGGAACTTTGCGCCGGTGTGGATCGCAAGGTTACCGTTCAAACCGTGGAGGATTGTGTCGGTCTTACGGGACGGGATGCCATGCTTGAAACGGTGAATGCGGTTGCTGATCGTAATTATGACGTTTTATTTGAGCAGATCGCAAATGTTGTGCGATCCTCCAAGGATATTTCCGTGTTTTGGCAGGATTTGATTGCGGTTTGGCGTGATATGCTCATTCTCAAAACCACGAAAAATGCGTCGGCGTATCTGGATCTGACCGATCACGAAACCGTTCATATGAATGAGGTGGCGGCTAAATTCCGAAAAGAGACGTTATTATATCATTGTAAACTGTTGGAAGACGCGTTGTTCGCCATGCAAAAATCCAATGCTGTCAAGCGTATCATTGCCGAGATGACATTGGTTCGCATGTGTGACGCCGCATTGGACACTTCGGCGGAGGCGATGCTTTCCAGGATCGCGCAATTGGAAGAGCAAATGCTCACCGGTCGCGCACCTGTCAGTGCATCGGTACCCGTTGCAAGTGCAACAGAGCCGGCGCCTGCCGCAGAGATCCCTGCGGCAAAAGCTCCGCAGACGAAGCCGATTGAAAAAAAGCTTGACGTGCCGTCTGTACCAACCGAAAACAAACGCGTTTTGCGCCCCATTCGCAGTTGGATGGAGGTCGTGGAACGCATTAGCAGAAGCGCGCCGATGGTGGCAAGCTTTGTCAAGGCATCGCGCGCCTTTACCACGGATGATGAAAAGGTCGTCGTGCGCTTTGATAACGAATTTGCGATGCGTATGATGGAACAAGATGATTCCCGCGATCTTTTGCGCGCATCGGTGTCGGCAATTCTGCGCCGCGAGGTGGGTGACCGCGCACTGATTTTTGAGGTGGCGGGGAAGAGTGCGGAACGGAATGTGATCGACGAGATCCTGGACGCTTCCGAGGAAAATTGATGTGGAATCATATATATTATAATAAATGAAGGAGAATTGACCATGAGAGCAAATATCCCGAAGGGAATGGGCGGCGGCCCGCAGAATATGCAGGCGATGATCCGCCAGGCACAAAAGATGCAGGAGGACATGGCGGCAAAGCAGGAGGAGCTGAATGCACGCGAGTATGATATTTCCGCAGGCGGCGGAGTTGTCAACGTCAAGATCAGCGGAAAGAAAGAGATTCTTGCCATTGACCTCAAGCCCGAGATCGTTGATCCCGATGACATCGAGACGCTGTCCGATATTTTGGTTGCCGCTGTCAACGAGGCGATCAAGCGCGTTGAGGATACCAACAACGAAGAGCTGAACAAGATCGCAGGGCCGATGAATCTGCCCGGATTGTTCTGATATGGCGGAATATATTGAGTCGCTTCGTCTACTTGCCGAAAAATTCGGTAGACTTGAAGGGGTTGGAAAAAAGACCGCGATGCGTATGGCTTTTTCGGTACTGGAGCTGGACGAGGCGGATGCCAAGGCGTTTGCGGATGCTATTGTGGATGCAAAAGCAAAGATCCACCTTTGTCCCGTTTGTCAGAATCTGACCGACCGTGAGCTTTGCCCGATCTGCGCCGATGAGGAGCGCGATGCTTCTGTCATTTGCGTGGTGAGTGACCCTAAGGCGGTGCTTGCGATGGAAAAAGTGCGGGAGTTTCGCGGTACTTATCATGTTCTGCACGGCTTGATCTCGCCAATGAACGGTATCACGCCCGAGCAGCTCAAGATCAAGGAATTGCTGGCGCGCGTTGGAACAGGAGAGGTCGGAGAGGTCATCGTTGCTACCAATCCCACGGTTGAGGGAGAAGCGACGGCGATGTATCTTTCAAGACTCTTGCGTCCTTTCGGTGTCCGCGTGACGCGATTGGCGTATGGGGTCCCGGTCGGAGCCGATTTGGAATATGCCGACGAGATCACGCTTTTCCGAGCCCTTGAGGGAAGACGCGACGTATAAAAAAGGAAATGAACCGACCGCAAAAAGCCGTCGGTTCGTCTTTTTGACCGTACTGTTGTCTATTTGAATAGAAAAGTCGTAGGAAATGTCGTATATAAACGGGTGAATTTGACAAAAATGACCAAAAGGGCAAAAAAGTGTAAAAAAGCTATTGACAAACGCAAAATTAAATGCTAAAATATACGAGCTATCCAAAAACGGATGGCATACCGCAAAGTTCCTTAAAAAAGTCGAAAAAACTTAAAAAAGTTTTAAAAAAGGGCTTGACAAAGAGAAAACAAAGTGGTATAATAATCAAGCTGTCGCGCAGACAGCGACTGATCATTGAAAATTGAACAACAAGAGAGAAGTACAAAGCTATAAAAAGCGTGTGTATTGGATCTCGAACAATTCAAAGAGAATACTACTCAAACAAAAGTAAAAAATGCTAAGAGCAAAAGCTCGATGTAGATTAGATCGGTAGGTACGAGAGTTCCTGCTGTTTTAATACAATGATATCGAG
>JAZQXI010000121.1:0-20007 GCA_045632805.1 Eubacteriales bacterium
TTTTGATCAAACTTTTTCAAAAGTTTGCGGTTTCCAAAGGCGGAGCCTTGGTCGCGCTCCGCAGAGCGCGAAACTCTCCAAAACGGCGCTTTCTTTTTGATAGCTTTTTCTTTGCGCCTTTTTTGGCAAAGAAAAAGCGGCTAAGAGGTTTTTTCATTTTAACGAACAGCACTTTTTGCAACAAGTCTCGCCAACTCAATGAAAGTTTTGATCAAACTTTTTCAAAAGTTTGCGGTTTCCAAAGGCGGAGCCTTGGTCGCGCTCCGCAGAGCGCGAAACTCTCCAAAACGGCGCTTTCTTTTTGATAGCTTTTTCTTTGCGCCTTTTTTGGCAAAGAAAAAGCGGATAAGAGTTTTTCCATTTTAACGAACAGCACTTCTTCCAATCAGTCTCGAACACGTAGCTCAATTTCCCCCGTAAAAGGTCTTGGAGGCGGCGGTGAGGCTGTAATTTTTGCTCCCGATGACGATCGACTCCCATTGCTCAGCGCTGCCCGTGTAATAGACGTGTGTCAGATACGCGCAGTTATAAAAAGCCATGTCCGAGATCTCGGCGGTCACGGAGGAGAGCGTGATGCTTTTGCCGGCGTGCATGGCAGGGTAGGTCAAAAGGCTGTAGCCGTCCGATGTGTAGAGTACACCGTCGATGTCGCAGTAATTGGTGTTGCGGATGTCCACCGAAATATGAATGAGATTGGGGCAATCCGCAAAGGCAAGCGCACCGATCGACGTCACCGTTGAAGGGAGCTGAATTGCTGTTGCCGCGCATCCGTAGAGCGCACGGGGCGCCACCGCGACGACGAGATCACCCGCAGGCGAGGTGGAGGGGATCACAATGCAGGCGTCGGTGCATTTCCCAAGCCCTGTGAGGGTGCATGTCCCATCCCCGTTTGACGTAAACGCCAGTCCGTTTCCAAGCTCTTCGGGAGACGGAAGAACGATCGGCGGCGCGGTTGTGGTGGGAATTTCGGTGGTATTCCCCTGTGGAAGTGTGATGGGGTTGGGGTCTCTTTTTTCATCGTCCGCTCCTTGCGTTTGGGTGCTACCGCCTGCATACGAAAGGCAGATGAGCGCCACGGTAAGGGAGAGCGCCATAGCAAACAGAATGGCAATCGAAATGGTCAAAATTTGTGTCATATTGGATTTCATTTGAACATCCTTTCCGTTAGTTTCTGCTTTCATTATCGCACAAAGCGAGAAGGGAAGTCAAGAAAAACCGTTCCCGAAAATGAGACACGGAAAGCGAGAAAAACACGAAAAACGTGCATACGTGTGTTGTTTTTTTCGAAAAATATGCGCTTTGAAACGCTTTTTGACGAACGGTTTTGGAAATATTTGGAGCGGTTGACAAACGCCGCTTTTTTTGTTATAATAAGTGGGAATGAAAAAAGTGCGCCATGGGCGCGGGAGTGAACATGAAGATCAAAGAGATCGAGATCAAAAACGGAATATGCTTAGCGCCCTTGGCAGGCGTGAGTGATCGCACTTTTCGCCGCATGGCAAGGCGCTATGGAGCGGAATATACCGTCAGCGAAATGGTGTCGGCAAAGGCGCTGTGCTACGAGCAGCTTTGCAAGCGACCTGTCACCGAGGAACGCACGCGTACAGCCCCCTTGGCGGCGGTTTTGCGTGAGGAGCTTCCTATGGCGGTACAGCTCTTTGGGGCAGAGCCCGAATTCATGGCGCGCGCGGCACAGCTTCTCGAAAGCAATGATTATCGCGGCGTGTGCGGAGAGGTGCCGCCGTCGGTGATTGATATCAATATGGGCTGCCCCATGGCAAAGATCGTCGGCAACGGCGAGGGAAGCGCGTTGATGAAAGACCCCGTCCGCGCGGCTGAGGTCGTACGCGCAACGGTGGACGCGGTCAAGCTCCCCGTGACGGTCAAGATCCGTGCCGGTTGGGATGCGTCAAGCATCAACGCTGTGGAGCTTGCCAAGAGACTTGAGGATGCGGGGGCTGCAATGATCTGCGTGCATGGCAGAACGCGCGAGCAGATGTATGCGGGGAAAGCCGATTGGACGGTCATCCGTGCGGTCAAGGAGGCGGTCAAGGTTCCCGTGGTGGGAAACGGAGACATCTTTTGTGCCGCGGATGCCAAGCGGATGAGAGAGGAGACAGGCTGCGACGGGATCATGGTCGCGCGAGGTGCTGAGGGCAACCCGTGGATCTTTGCGGAGCTTTTGGCGGATGCCGAGGGGCGGGAATACACGCCGCCGACGCTTGAGGAGCGTTTTGAGGTCGCGTTGGAGCATGCCCGCGGATTGGTCGCTGAAAAGGGCGAGCGTGTGGGGATCGCGGAATCCCGCAAGCATATGGCGTGGTATCTGCATGGCGTGAGAGGCGCCGCCGCGGCAAGAAACGCGGTGATGACGGCAACGGCTCTTTCGGAAATCGAGACGCTTTTGCAGGCTCTTGCGCGTGAAAACGGTTGAGAGCGAACAAAAAAACAAATGTTGATTCAGCGGATTTCGCAACGGGCGGAGTCCGCTTTTTTGATGTCGAAAAAATATATATTGACAGATTGGTCAAAATATGGTATAATATCCTCGTGGGAGTGCGCAAAATGCACAAAACCCAAAAAATTGACAAGGGAAAGGAGACAGACCATGAACAATCAAAAACCCCGAGTTTGCGACGTTTGCCTTCGCCTCATCTGTTACTGTATGCGCGCATAGACTGTTGTCTGTGCGGTTTGGCAGTCTATGCGATGCGAAGTCATAACTGCATGCCCCCTACGCATAAACAGGAGAAAAAATGAAATATTTGTCAAAGATGAGAAAATTGAGAGTCATTTCGATGATTCTGTGCATTGCGATGATGGCAATGTCGTTTCCGATGATGGTAACCGCTCTTGACGAACCGTTACCCACCGAAGAAGCACCCACAACAACAGTAACAAACGCAGCGGATGATTCGGCAGTACCGAAAAGCACGTGGACGCCTACCGTTGCGAAAGAAGCACCTATCGGAATTGGCGAAAAAACGCTTGCAGAGCTTCAAACGATGCGCGTGGAGGACGTAGCGCTTCCCGAGACGATCACGTTGGAGACTGCACGCCAAAAAGGGCACGTCAATCGACTTTATGAGCAAGAAACCGATCTTCAAACCGTGATTTTCCAAAATCAAAGCGGTAATATGACGGCATATGTCTACGACCACCCAGTCAAATATATTGACGCGAACGGAAACGTAAGAGACAAGGATACCGCGATTGCAGTGTCACCGCTTTCCGGTTATGCATATGCTATGACAGATAATAGCGTACGCGTCTATTTTGCAGGCAATGCCACCGACGGCGTGATGATGCAGTACGGTGATGCATCTATTATTATGAAAGCAGAGCCATCGCTGCTCGTCTCTACGGTGAGCTTGGGAGACGAGGACAACGTTGTTTTGTACAACAATGCATTTGGTGCGCGCACGGTATTGCGTTATCAAACGCTGTTGAACGGGCTCAAAGAGGATATTATTCTGCTTTCCGACGTGGGTAAAAACACGTTCAATTTTCGGTTGAGTACGCAGGGCGTGACTCCCGTTGAGGAAAACGGCGAGTGGAAGCTTGTGAACGAAAGCGGCGAAACCGTGATGACGTTCAGCAGAATCAAAATCAATGACAGTGCAGGGAAAACGGTTTACGGTACGCTTGATATCGTTCCTGCAGCAAACGGGTATACGATAACAGTCACAGCACCGCAGGAGTTTTTGTCCGCAAGTGACACGGTATATCCCGTTTACATTGATCCGACGGTGCAATCTTGGGAGTACAATAACGATACGACCACCCAAGAGGAGTATGAGGCGATTATCGACCAAGGCTTGTATGCAACCCAAGCTGCCGCCGATGCGGCAACGGATTCGACCAAGCATAATTTGAACTCCGAAACGGGCAGAGTCATTTATAAGTTTTCGGACTTTTACAGAACCAACGGCAGATTTTTAAGCTACACCAATGAATATCGTATCGGTCGCGCAACCATGCACGTGACTTTGAGTGCGGGCAACGCGGGGACGATCAATGCGATGCCGATGGGGACTGCTTGGGAGCCGAATGCGGCAAATTTACCGCTGGTTGACGAAACGCTTTGGTATGGTGAATCTACCGCTCGTGTTTCATCAACTGCCATTTCCACTGCGGCGGGTACTTATGGAATTGATATTACCGATATCGTACGGGGATGGGCATCTTACAATGCAGGAAAACGAGATGCATCTGCGGTTGATCCAAGTAATGGTTTTGTTATTGAATCATTCTTTTCGGGCACGAGAACTGTAGATGCCGTAGAAGCCGGTTCGCCTTTTGATGTTTGGTATACGATTGATTACAGTGCAAGAGGCGGTATATATTACATCATCAGTGGGCACTATGGAGACCGTTATTTGAATAAATACTCAAATTCGGTGGCGAATGTAACAACAGCAACCTCTCCGCCTGCTGACTGTATTTGGTTAATTAACTATGTCGGCGATGATAAATATTTGATTTCGAATGCCTACTACAATGGTTTTTATTTAAATAATTCCAACTCTTTAGCAGAAAATTCTTCTACCGATTATTGGAATTATCCTGACAAATTCTATTGGGAATTTGATGTTTCCGATACTATTGGTATGCTAATTACCAATTCAGCAACCGGATTGTCGCTGTATCATTCGGCATCATCGCTTGAAACAAGGGACGTTTCACAATTAAATGATTCTAATTATAACTTTGCAACATGGCTTCTTACTTTGGAAACATCTTTTGAAATTATGCGTTCTTTTTCGGTATCCGGTATATCATATCTTGATCAAGGCGGAGGATATTATGCTACCGTATCGGTGGATCCTCCCAATGCAACACTGGCGAATGAAACAAATTTCGTATGGTCAAGTTCAAATACCTCGGTTGCAACTGTCGATGCCAATGGTTATATTTGTGCACTTAAAAAAGGAGTAACTACCATTGCTGTAAAGCACAAATTGACTGGCAAGAGAGCATCTTTTTTGCTCACGGTAGGGGATACTTTGCCCAATGGACTCTACTGTATCCAAAATATGAACACAAATGACTATGTAACTTTTAATGATATAGATGTTGCGCCAAAGGCGAGTGGCTATGAAGGACTTGGTAGTGAAATTTATTTTTTTTCTATGATTCTGAACAGAAAGCATATATAATTAGAAATCCTATAAATCAAGCTTTTCTTAAATTTGATGTTTCCGGTGGGAATGATGTCATTTTATCTCAGGAGTTGAATGACTTTTGCTACTGGAGATTAGTTGTAACATCGATTCGTATTTTAGAAACAGATTGGCAACAACAATATTATACATATCAAATTCAGCCGACGCATAGTGCGGGAGATTCATACTCACTCGCGGTTTTTGGGACTGGAAACAATAAAGTTATTTCTATGGATGATGGTACTTGGGAGGCAGGATGTTATTCGGATTGGCGAATGAGAGAAGTTAAATACCACATGGAAGTGACACATTTCTACGATCAGGGTTTTTTAGTTGAGTATAACTTTAATGATAGCAGTGCGCAAGCGGCTATTCGCTCATATAGTGTGGCTGCAGCGGAGCGGCAACTTTATTTGTTGGGATTATATACATTTATTCGAGGTGTCGAGTATTATGAATCTTTAGCAGATAAGTGTAAAGAGATAGTGACATCTAATAATATTGATATCATGTGTCAACATGAAGATGGAATTCATACGAAAGGAGAGTCCTTACTCGGATATTTCCGATCCGTCCATCGAGGCACCAATACAAGCACGAATGTTTTGTGGTCTGGGCATAAAATTCTCTCGGGATACTCTGCTGATGGGAAAGAAGTATATAACACTTCTAATGCCGTGCCGGGGATTGCTATTATGCTTCTAAAGAGAGATGATATGACAGGAGATATACCACCTATGGCAACTGTTCTTATGCATGAATTAAGTCATACCATAGGCGCCAAAGATCACTATCATCATGTGATTGAGATAACCGAGGACGGCGAAGAGGTTTGCAAAAATGCCGAGATTTGCTCTACATGTGGTACCTTAGAAAAAAGAGACATAAATTGTCTTATGTCTCGTGCTACGGGCGAAGTGAGTTCTGCTATGTATTGTGATTCCTGCAAGGAAGAAATCCTTGCACACTTGGAATCACACCATTCTGTATAACGTTAAGGAGAAAATCGCATGAAAAAACTATTGATTCTTTTGCTGGTGTGTGTGATGCTGTTCAGCTCTTGCGGGACGGGCGTTGAAACGACGACGCCGAAGGAAACGACGAATGACCCGTTTGCGGGATATTCACCGCCTTCGTCTGATGATACGGATCAGACTCCCAAATTGCACACCACGTACCGCTTTGTCGGCTTGCAGGAATTTCAGGACGTGATGCTGGATCCTGTGGGAAACAGCGATCACTATATTTACACCGAAAAAAGCGCACACGTGTGGGAGCCGCATCTTGAAATGCTGAACTACGTGGAGAATGAAAAAAAGCTGCACGTGCCCGCTTTGAACGGTGAACCCCTCATTGGTGAGGAGATCGTCGAATGGAATTTGGCGGGATGGACGAACCATTTTCCGGAGATTCAATACTCCGATGACGAAAGCGACATATGGATTACAGTCACCTATCTGGATGCTTTTTCCAATATTGATCCGTTATTGATCGAGGACGTTTTTGACTTTTCGGCTGTGCTGTTTGCCCTGTATCAGGATGGCACGCTGATGGAAAGCTGGAACCAAGCCGTGAATTTACAGCTTGCCGACCGAACCGTGCGCGCTTTTCGAAGCTTCAGCAATTCTTCAAATCCTCTTTTGAGCGTAGATCAATACGTTTTCGTGTACGATCGCATGTTGGTGTGCGTGCTTGCAAGAGAGGAAATCAGCAAAGAGTCGTTTTTGTCTAAGCTCTCATTTTTGGAAATTACAGAAGCTTCTTGAATCCTTTGAAAGGAGTAAACTATGAAACGAATTTTAGCCTTTATTTTACTATGCACAACGTTTTTGCTGTCGTCCTGTTTTCAAAGCGCGGAAACAACTACGACCACGGCGGGTACTCCTGCAGACGGCGAACAGCCTCCGGCGCATCCTTCCTATCACTTTCATTCTTTTGACGAAGTAAGAGAGGCGTTATTTGTCACGAATTCTTCGAGTTATACAAAAATCCGTGCGAATATTGTGGACGAAACCAGTCAACTGACAACCGAGCAACGGCAACCGTATGCGCGCATGTTGGCACTTTACGAAAGTCGGGGAACGTTCCCGATGCCACAAATAAACGGTGTGTCAATGGAGGAGCGGTATCTCGCATTTTCGGAGATTCCGTTTGCCGAACCTATTGTCAGCATCTATATGGCAGAAGGTATGGGCTTGCCTATGATCGAATATGATCTCATGGGTGACGACCCGTTGCAGATTCCCAAAATCCGCATCGTTCCTTTGATTGCATCAGATGACCCGATTGTACAGAATGCAACGGATATCAAGACTCTTCACTCGTACGTGGGCGTGAATTACGGCGAGCTTGGCGAGTGTGAGCTACAGCTTGCTGATCGCACGGTTCCGGCGGTTTATCGCTATTTTAACAATAACCAAGAGGACGGACGTTATGAATACGTGTTCCTCTATGACGGCATGTACGTCCGTGTGATCGATACGCCCGAGGTGCTGACCGACGAATTTTGGAGTAGCTTTTCAATCGGCGAGGCGAGTAAATAATCTCTTGCACCGTTAAACGCTTTGAAAGGAGTAAACTATGAAACGAATTTTATCAATGCTTTTGCTTTTGAGTACTTTGATGCTGGTATCTTGTTCCGTAATGGATAGCGATGCAACCGATACGACCGGAAACGATTCGCCGGATGGAAGTGGCTCTCCGCCAAGGCATCCGTCATATTCGTTTGCCAGTATAGGGGAACTGAAACAAGCATTGTTTGTGCCTGACAGCGCGAGGTACGCAGAGATTCGTTCCGCAATTGATAGTGGGGCACACGCTATGACCTTGGAGCGCCGTCAGCCTTATGCGCGGATGTTAACGCTTTTTGAAAACGAAGGGAAATTTCCCGTTCCGAGGATTTCCGGTGCTTTGGTGGGGAGTTTTGAGGCGACAGGGGTGTTTACCTATCATAGCACTACTTTTTTCATGGAAGATTTTTTGGGGCTACCGGAGATTATTTATAGTGTTGTGATGCCTGCCGATTCTTTCCGCTTGCTAATTGAGATCACGCCGTTGATAGTTGCGGAGGATCAAACTCTGCAAGAGTATACAGACGTTGAAAAATTTCTTTCATATATGGGTAAAGATCTCAAAATGCTCGGGAAGAAGGATTTGCAGCTAGCCGACCGCACGGTCACCGCGGTCTATCGGTATTTTAACAATAATCAAGAGGATAGACGTTATGAATACGTGTTCCTCTATGACGGCATGTACGTTCGTGTGATCGATACGCCCGAGGTGCTGACCGACGAATTCTGGAGCGGCTTTTCAATCGGTGAGGCGAGTAAGTAAAATTTCCGCTACCCGCAGGTGTCTGCGGGTAGCTTTTGGGTTCGTTCGGCAGCGTCACTCCGAGAATTTTTGAGGAAAAACGAAATAAGCATTGACTTTTGTGCGAAAACATGATATCATAATAAAGGTATATAAGACGAATGAACGTATAGGAGGAACGCGTATGTCAAAGGATACAAGACCGCTGGTCGAGGGCAAATATCTGGAATATCTGGAAAAGCCGCTCGTCCGCGAGGGAAATACGATCTGCTACGGTGACATGAGCGAAAAGTGCATTCTGGTGCTGGAGATCATGTCTCAAAAGGAAGTGGACGGCAAAAAGCTGCCAAAGGATATCTTGATTCAGGTGATCGACTCGAAAGATCCCACCAAGATTATCAAGCAGGGTAAAAAAGAGGGGCTTTACGATGCGTTCAGCATGGGGCTCGTTTGGCTGGATCTGGCGCTGAAGTCGGAAAATTGAACAACTGAAAACGGTGCGTTTCATACCAAGGTTGTATGAGGGTACCGTTTTTTGTGTGACTGCTGCTTCCAAACATTAATTTCGATAAAAAAATAACAAATTTTACCTAAAAATTTCGCATAACATCTTGATTTTTCGAAGAGAATATATTACAATATAGGTTGAGTCTCAAAAAGAAGTATGTTTTGATCCCTTTGATTCGGAATGAAGGAGGAAAGCGAAATCATGGCAACATTTAGAAAAATCGGCGTTCTGACCTCGGGCGGTGATGCCCCCGGTATGAACGCTTGCGTCAAGGCAGTGGTAAACCGTGCCTTGGATATGGGAATCGAGGTCGTCGGTATCAACGGCGGCTACAAGGGCTTGATCGACGGTGATCTGCGTTCTCTTTCTCATCAGGACGTCAGCAATCTGGTCGGACTTGGCGGAACGGCGCTTTATTCCAGCCGTTGCCCCGAGTTTAAAACGGAAGAGGGCATTGCGGCGGCGGTTGCAACCTGCCGCGCGCATGAAATCGACGCGCTGGTGTGCATCGGCGGCGACGGAACCTTCCGCGGTGCTACCGATATGACCCGTGCGGGCATCCCGTCCATCGGTCTTCCCGGTACCATCGATAACGATATTACCGCAACCGACTATACCATCGGTTTGGATACTTCTATCAATACCACCGTGCAGATGATCGACTGCCTGCGTGACACCTGTGAGTCTCACGCGCGTTTGAACGTGGTCGAGGTCATGGGCCGTCACTGCGGTCAGATCGCGATCTACGCGGCAATCGCTTCGGGCGCGGTCGCATTGGCGATCCCCGAGGTCCCGTTTGACGAAGCGGCGGCAATCGAAAAGATCCGCGCTTTGCGGGACGCGGGCAAGAGAAGCATGATCGTTGTGGTCTCCGAGGGAATGTTCAATCCCGACGGCACGCCCTACGCAGAAACGCTTCGCAAAAAAATCGAGGAGCAGACCGGCGTGGAGAGCAAATTCGCTCGCTTTGCGCACGTTGTCCGCGGCGGCAAACCTACCATGAAGGACCGTACCATCGCTACCGAAATGGCGGTCAGAGCGGTTGAATTGCTGGTAGAAGGCAAGAGCAATGTCGTGATGTGCGAAATCGACGGCGAGGTGGTTCCCGTGGATATCCATTGGGCGCTGATCGCTGACCGTATGTACAAAAACAAGCTCAAGGACGGAGATCTGGACGGCTTTACCGCGCAGCAGATTGACGATATGAAGGCGCTTTGCCAAAAGCGTGTAAGTGAAATTCAACGCCTTTACACCGTTGCTCGCGACGTGGCGTTCTGAGGATACAAGATGGGTTTTGCAGAGGGGAACTTCTTGAAAGAAGTTCCCCTCTGCGCCCCCTTCAAGAACTTTTAACACTTTTTTATAGCACCCACCAAAGGAATCGCTTACATGGCGGTTCCTTTTTGTGTTTTGCTGTCAGTAAACGAACTTTTCGTGACCATTTTGGGTCGTGGGTCCCAAAATGGTAGCGGGAGCTAATGTTCTGTCTGTCCTCTAAAGCTTGAAATTAAGTAGACGCTGTACCACATAAACGCTTTCACCAAAACGCACAGCACCCTCGAGGGAATGGTTTGAAACACATTCCTGCGAGGGTGCTGTAAAAAAGTGGTGAAAGTTTTTGAAGAGGGGTATGGGGAGAAACTTTTTTCAAAAAGTTTCTCCCCGAAATCCCCCACCCAAAACTAACTTTCGTGAGCGGATGGGGGGGGGCGCTTCTTCAAACGCGCCCCCACGAAAAAACTCCTTCAAGAGTTTTCCTCACAAAAAAACAAAAATATATCTTCCTCAAACCGCGCTGACGGAGGCGTTTTGCTTCCAATTGTTCAGGGCGGTGATTTGGTTGGTAGAGGTGTTGTCGTTGCCGGAGGGAATGAGACGGTCGCAGGGGAGGAGGGTTTCTGCAAGCTCGGGGATTTCGTCCAGCGTACCGTCGAGATAGGCTTGGAGACGCTCGCGGCAGGAGCGCAGACGCATGGAAAGTCCACCGAGACGCAATTCCTGCACGTCAAAGCCGTTGGGCTTGTTTTCGGTGTACCACAGACGCGAGAAGGCGCGGTAGAAGATCTCCAGCTTTTCGGATGCGAGCGCAAAATCGTCGCAGAGTGCGCGGAGGGCATCACGGTCGCCCGCTTGGTAAGCTTTGCGGGTACGTACACCGAGATCGTATTTGATCGACATCAGGTCGCAAAGAGCCGCTTCGCTTTCAAAGACGTAGGCATATTTGCTGTTCTTGGCGCACTTGGAAAGTCTGCGCGCGTGAGAGGCGTATTCGGCGGGAGCGCCTTCCTTGGCGCTTGGGTCGAGGTAACCGAGGAAGGGATCGTTGTAGAGCATGTGCTTGGAGGGATTGGTGTCGCGCTGGCAGATGCCGCCCAGAACGTCGGGCAGCTCCAGATCCATCATCGCGTCAAAGTCCTCACCCGTAACATGCGCAAACTCCTGCTTGATCACGTCCATGTCGGTGATGCCGTCGTGGAACTTGCGAATGGCGAAGAGGGCGGGAAGAGCGGAGTAGAAGGATGTCTCCTTTCCGTTGTCGCCCCACATGGTGATAAAGATGTTCTCCACGCCAAACTCGTCGCAGGAGCGCATCGCGGGGAGCATGCTTTCAAGGCTCCATGTATTGGTGGGAGCAAAGCCGCTCCAGACCCACGCGCCGCCCGCAAACCAGGTTTCTCCCTTGAACTTTTTGTGGGAGCGCAGCATCGCGTCATAGATCGCTTTGTCGTTGTGATAGTAGTCCCAGTAGACCAGATCCACACCCTCGGGGCAAGAGGCGACGATCTCGTCGGTGATCAGATCGTCGGTGGAAAAGTATTCGCCGCCGTTGACCAGACGGAAGAACATATCCGACCACATGATAGGCTTAAAGCCGTATTTTTGCGCGATTTCCAAGACGCGCTTCAAATGCTCGTAGATGATGTCAAAGCGGTTGCGAAGACCGTGCTTGTCCAGATATTTTCCAAGACCCAGCATGTGCGCTTCGTCCATGCCCACGTGCACGATGTCGGTGGTAAAGCATTCGCGCAGAGTGCGCATCATGTTGTCGATCAGCTCGTAGGTGCGCTCCTCGCCTACCATCAAAATGTCATCCGTATCGCGGATCTGCTTGTAGGTTTCCCAATGGAAGATCTGATTGAGGTGCGCCAAAGTCTGGATGCAGGGGATGACCTCCACTCCGATGGAATTACAATAGGCGACGATGTCTTTCATTTCCTCCTTGGAGTATCTGCCGCGCAGATAGCCGAAATAGGGCTCGCCTTCTACCTCATACGTATCCTCTGTGTAGAGCTGGATCATATTGTAGCCGAAGGAGTGCAGGACCGATGCCAGCTTTTTAACCTCTTCTGGCTTCATCACCGCGTTTCTCGACATATCAAGCATGACGCCGAATCGTTTTGCCATAACTGTTATCTCCTTTGAAAAATCGTTTGATGTATTTCCATTATAGCATACCGTATGTAAAAAAACAAGTATGGAATTAGATTTGAAATCTTCGAATTTATGCACAAGAATGTGTGAAAAAAATGACAAAAATCGTTTCTTTTTGGGGCTTGACAGAAGGGAAGAAAAAGAGTATAATAATGCATGTTTGTGATAAATAGAAATAGGAAAGAGGCATTTGTATGTTTTACAACGAATTCGCAAGCCTGTTCTCCGAGGGGGGCAGCTCGCAGGTGCTGTTCAGCCTTGCGCTGGCACTTTTTATGGGATTGTTTCTGTCCCGTCTGGTTAAGCCCTTCGGTCTTCCCGCCGTTACGGGATATTTGATCGCGGGCGTTTTGATCGGACCTTACTGTCTGGGGCTTCTTGGTGTGACGGGCGTGTTCTCAAGCGCAGAAATGATGAAAGGAACATCTGCCATCGTACAGGACGTAGCGCTTGGCTTTATCGCATTTGCAATCGGTACCGAGTTCAAGCTCTCCGCTTTGAAACAAACGGGTAAGCAGGCAATGATCGTCGGTTGCGCGCAGGCGGTTATTACGATGCTTGTCGTGGACGGCGCACTGATCGCGTTGCACTTCATCCTCGGCGAGGACGTGCTTCCTTTGTCGGTTGCCATTACGCTGGGCGCAATTGCCACCGCAACCGCTCCCGCAGCTACCATGATGGTCGTGAAGCAGTATAAGGCAAAGGGACCGTTGACGAGTCTCCTGCTCCCCGTAGTTGCTCTTGATGACGCAGTGGGTCTTGTCTGCTTTGCTGTTTCGATGGGGGTTGCGCAGGCGCTGGAAAGCGGAGCGGCGGCAATTGGAATCGTATCGCTTCTGATCAATCCGCTTCTTGAGGTCTTCCTCTCTTTGGCGCTGGGCGCGATCATGGGCTTTATCCTCACAGTGGTCGAGGATCACTTCAAGTCCAACAGTAAGCGTCTTTGCTTGACGATTACCTTTGTTCTTCTTACGGTTGCACTGGCACAGATGGAGTTCCATCTGCCCGGCGGCGTGGAGATCGCGTTCTCCAACCTGCTGGTCTGCATGATGCTGGGAACGCTGTTCTGCAACATCTGCGACAGCGCGGACGAGTTGATGGAAAAGACCGACAAATGGACGATGCCTGTGCTGATCTTGTTCTTTGTGTTCAGCGGCGCGGAATTGGATCTGACCATATTCGGTACTCCCGTGATCATTCTCATCGGTGTGGTTTACGTGCTTTTCCGTGCGCTGGGTAAATACGTGGGAGCGGGACTGAGCGCAAAGCTTTCGGGATGTCAGCCTTCCATCGTCAAGTATCTCGGTATCACCCTCTTCCCGCAGGCGGGAGTCGCTTTGGGAATGTCCGCAATCGCGGGTGCATTGCTCCCCGGCGGTGCGATCGTGCGCAACATCGTGCTGTTTGGCGTGTTGGTTTACGAATTGGTAGGACCGATGCTGACCAAGATCGCCTTGACGCGCGCAGGAGATATCACTCCCCGTGTTGGGACACCCGTGCAGCACCAGAGCCTTTCCGAGGTGTTTGCGGATGAGCCGGACGAGGATGACGTGGATGATATTCAGACGCCGTAACATATGATCTTGATAAAAGAGCAGGACAGAGAATCTCAAATTCTCTGTCCTGCTTTTTCTATTTTTACAAATTCATATTCGGGATTGCATATCAACACGCCTTCTTTGGTTAATATCACTTCAACCTTCTTTTCGAGTGCGGGGCGATCTCTGAACTCCTTGGGAATGATAATTCTGCCAAGATGATCGATTTCCTTTATAATACCAATTTTTCGATCCATTTTTTCTCTCCTTTGTTAGAGAAGTTTGTTTCAAAAATGTATTTGACATTTAGTGAGTGTCAACATAGCAATTATAGCACAGTATAATAAATTTGTCAATCACTGAATGTCAAATAGGGGAGAGAATATGTTCAAAAACCGAAACGAAGGAAAAAACAATCTGTGCGGGGAGCAAATCCGTAAGCTTCGACTGGGATATTCCACCAAGCTCTCACAAAGGGCGTTGGCGGATAAAATGCAACTGATCGGTATTGATGTTGATAAAAACGCCATTCAAAGAATCGAGTGTGGAAAGCGTTTCGTTACCGATATTGAGCTTAAAGCGTTTTCCGAGATTTTCGGCGTTAGCATTGATGAATTGATTTGACCGATGATAAAAGAGCAGGGGCTGTCTCAAATGGCAATTTGAGACAGCCCCTCGCACGAAAAAGGCGGCGATAGGCTTTTTCGTGCCGGGGAATTTGCGGTTTTCGCTGATCAATATGATCAATCTGATCAAACAAAGGGCGAAAATTGCGGTGTCACAGCCGCAAAGCAAAAACTACGGGGGGATATTTATTTTTATGCAAATTCAACGTCATAGCGGAGAGCGATCTCGTTTATCAACGTCCGTACGTCGGTTTTGGTATCCCATAGCATCTCTGCGCAAAGGGCTACGGGAAAGAGCAGCTGACGCTCGAACATGCCGTCCTCGACCAAGGGAGTGACGTAAAGATCTCCGCCGGTGGCGTCTGCCATTGCGCGAGCGGTGGCTTGCATTTTGTCGGCATTGGTCAGCCAATAGGCTTGCAGCAGCTTCCAGACGCGGCGCTTTCGCTCGATCCGATCTTTTTCCATTGCTTTTGATATGTGACCGATGCACATCGCGCCCGTGGGATGCTCAAAAGCGCCCCAATCCAGCTTGGTGAGCCCCTTGGTGACTGCTCCAAAACGTTCATTTTCTCCACGCAGAACAGCGATCTTTTTGACGAAATCCAATGTTTCATCAAAATTTGAAAGATCGTCGGGGAGATAGGAGAAGGGGAACGCGCCGCAGTTCTCCCAAACGATACGAACGCGGGGATCGACCGTGCGGATTACGTCCAATTGATGTCTGACCGATTCAGCGTGGAGTCCAAACTGTAGCTCCAGATGAGGATACCGTTCCAAGAGGCGCGCGGCGGTTCGATTGACAAAATCCGTAACCGTTTTTGCAACGGGAATGCCGTTGATCTCCTCTTTTGCCACCTCGGTAAAGGATTGAAAATAGATGCCGTCTCCTTCGGCGTCACGGTATTCGCGCTCGTATTGCTCCAGCACCTTTTCGGTTGCCGCCGCGATTTTCTCCTGCGTCAACCCCGAAAAATCGGTATCCCAAAGCCATGAAAATCCCCATAGAACTTTGATTCCGGCATCATGCGCATAGGAGACGATTTCGCGCGCGTTAAAGGGGAGATAATCGTTCCAAATGGTTAACGTATTCATTTTGAGGCGCGCCATGTTGTCGATGAGACCGCGATAGTCGTAGATGACGTGCCCCCACGTCCAGATGCCGCGGTGCTTGATTGCGGGTGAGGCGGTGTAGGTAAAGTCGGGGAGCGTTTCTTCAAAAAGGTTGCGGTAATAGGGCTGTGAACCTCCCGTGTATTCGTTGCGAATGACGTACTTGTCGTAAAAATCCACGCATCCGTACAGTACGCCTGCGTCGTCGCCACCTTCAATCACGGCAACGCCGTTTTGCACCGAGATGCGGTATGCCTGCTCGCAAAGGGGAGCGGAGTCGGAAGATGCGGGAAGAGCGGGATGATCCTTGCGCGTCCCGATATAAATACAGGTGTATTTCGAGAGATCCTGCATGCTTTGAGAGGAAACACAGATGGGATATTCCTTCGTATAGTCCAATAGAAACCTTGAAAGGATTGCTACCGCCTTTCGTTGCACGGGGGAGAGGGATGAGCCGAGAATGAAAGCAATTTTTTTCATGCGTGGACCTCACTTTTCGTTTTTTATTATAATACCATATTCCAACGGATTTGTCAACCAAAACAGCGCGTGGCGGATTGCCGTGATACGATGGGAGACGGAAACGGAAATGCTAAAAAAATAGGTGAAAAATTTCACAAAACCTATTGATAATTCTGCCAAAATGTGGTATGATATATTCGTATGGAATTTTTCAAATAAATTTGAAAGGATCAAAAAATCATGACTTACAACAAGAAATCGATTGAAGACATTGAGATCAAAGCGGGTCAGAAGGTATTCGTCCGCTGTGACTTCAACGTTCCTATGAAGGACGGTGTTATCACCTCCGACAAGAGAATCATCGGCGCGCTCCCCACCATCAAGTATCTGATGGATAAGGGTGCAAAGGTCATTCTTTCCTCTCACATGGGTAAGCCCCATGCCATCTTTACCGAGGGCTTTAAGCTGGATAAGAAGGAGCAGAAGAAGGTTGACGAGCTGCCCGAAAATGAGAGAGCTGCGGCAACCGCAGAGCTCAAGGCAAAGGCTCTTGCAAACGATCCTAAGAAGTTTACCCTCAAGCCCGTTGCAGATCGCCTCAACGAGGAGCTTGGCGGCAAGGTCGCATTCGCATCCGACATCATCGGTGACGATGCAAAGGCAAAGATCGCTGCTATGGAAAACGGCACCTGCGTGCTGATCGAGAACGTTCGTTTTGATGCTCGCGAGACCAAGAACAACCCCGAGTTTGCAAAGGCTCTGGCAGATCTCGCAGGTGAGGGCGGTCTGTTTGTGAACGACGCATTCGGTACCGCACACCGCGCACACGCTTCCACCGCAGGCGTAGCAGATTATCTGCCCGCAGTTTGCGGTTACCTGATCCAGAAGGAGATCGGTGTGATGGGTAAGGCTCTGGCTGATCCCGCACGTCCCTTCGTTGCGATCCTCGGCGGCGCAAAGGTTTCCGACAAGATCGGCGTAATCAAGAACCTGATCGAAAAGTGCGACACCCTGATCATCGGCGGCGGTATGGCTTACACCTTCTTCGCAGCAAAGGGCTACTCCGTTGGTACGTCTCTGTGCGAAACCGACAAGATCGAGCTTGCTAAGGAAATGATGGAAAAGGCAGAGGCAAAGGGCGTTAAGTTCCTCCTCCCCATCGACAACAAGCTGGGTAAGGAATACGACGAGAACACCGAGAGTCAGTTCGTTGACTCCAACAAGATTCCCGACGGTTGGATGGGTCTTGACATCGGTCCTAAGACCTGCGAGCTCTTCGCAAATGCGATCAAGGGCGCGGGCACCGTTGTTTGGAACGGTCCTATGGGCGTTTCCGAGTGGAAGAACTTCGCAACCGGTACCGAGACCGTAGCGGCAGCTGTTGCTGAGTCCGGCGCGGTTTCCATCATCGGTGGCGGTGGCTCCGCAGAGGCTGGTGGGCGTCTGGGCTTTGGTCCCAAGATGACCCACATTTCCACGGGTGGCGGCGCATCTCTTGAGTTCCTCGAGGGTCTGGAGCTTCCCGGTATTGCTTGCCTGCTTGACAAGTAATTGATGACAAAACAAACGGGGAACGGCTTGCCGCCGTTCCCCGATCTACCGTTTGAAAGGAATTGAAAATTATGAATCCCGCAAAGAGAAGAACTGTGATCGCAGGCAACTGGAAGATGAATTTCACGCCTGCGGAAGCAACTGCATTTATCAACGAGGTAAAGCCTCTGGTCGCAGGTAAGGATAACTGCGACGTGATTTTCTGCGCTCCCTATGTCACCATCGCGGCGGCACAGGAGGCTGCAAAGGGCTCCAATATCAAGATCGGTGCCGAGAACGTGCATTTTGCCGAGAAAGGCGCGTACACGGGCGAGGTTTCCGCACAGATGCTGACTGCTTGCGGCGTCGAGTACGTGATCATAGGTCACTCCGAGAGACGTCAGTATTTCGGTGAGACCGACGAGACTGTAAACCTTCGCACCAAGGCTGCTTTGGCTGCAGGAATGAAGGTCATTCTGTGCTTGGGTGAAGTCAAGGACGAGCGCCTCAACGGCATTACCGACGAGGTCGTTTCCATGCAGACCAAGCTGGACCTCAAGGACGTAAGCGCCGAGCAGATGAAGAACGTGATCATCGCGTACGAGCCCGTTTGGGCGATCGGTACGGGCCTTACTGCAACGCCCGAACAGGCAGAGGAGACCTGCGGAACCATCCGCCGTGTGCTTGCTTCCATGTACGGCGAGGAGGTTGCGGAGTCTGTAACCATTCAGTACGGCGGCTCGATGAACGAGAAGAACGCGGCTGAGCTGCTTGCAAAGCCCAACGTGGACGGTGGTCTGATCGGCGGTGCATCGCTGGTAGCTACCAAGTTCCAGGCGATCGTTGACGCGGCACAGTAATTGAGTTTTTTTGTGGGGGAAGGAACTTTTTGAAAAAAGTTCCTTCCCCCACACCCCTGTCTTCAAAAACTTTCATCGCCTTTTTTTAGACAACCCACCAAGGAATTGCTTTCACGGCAATTCCTTTTTTCATGCTCGGCGCTTTGGTGAAAGTTTTGAGGAGGTGCAGGGGGAACTTTTGAAAAAGTTCCCCCTGCAAAACACTCCATCCTACTCCTCAGCCCGTTGCCCCGTGATGGCGTAGCAGACCCATGAAGCGAGATTGACGGCATGGTCACCGATCTTTTCGAGATATTTGGCGACCATCAATAGGTCAATGCATTGCTCACTGTGTGCAAGGCGTGATGCGATGGCTTCAATAAGAGCGCGTTTGATCGAGTCAAAGAGCGCATCCACGGCGTCATCGCGAGCGATCACCTCGCGCGCCAAGGAAAGATCGCGCTTAACAAAGGCGTGTAGGCTGTTGGAGACCATTCCAACGGCTTCCACGGTCATTTCCTTGATGGGAAAGGCGGAGATCAGCGTAGCGGTGTGGAGAAATTCCGCGATTTCAGCAATGTCACAGGCGAGAATCCCGACGCGATCCATATCGTAGATCATTTTGAGAGCCGAGGAGATCAAACGCAAGTCCCGCGCTACGGGCTGTTGTTGCAGCAAAAGTTTCATGCAGGCACGTTCGATGTCGCGGCCTTTTTGCGAGACCTCGGAACCAACCGAAAAAACTTCCCCTCGGAGTGATTCGTCACCGTCGAGCAAGGCTTTGATGGACATGGAGATCGCTTTTTCGCAAAGTGTGCCCATGAGGATCAGCTCTTGGTTTAACGCTTGCAGTTGTTGATCGAATTTTGTTCGCATCAGCCAAACCTCCCCGTAATGTAATCTTCGGTACGCTTGTCACGCGGTGAGGAAAACATGTATTCGGTTTCACCGTATTCCACCAAATCTCCCAACAAAAAGAATGCGGTCATGTCCGAAATACGAACCGCTTGTTGCATGTTGTGCGTGACCATGACAACGGTATAGGATTCTTTGAGTTGTTGCACGAGGTCCTCGATTTTTGAAGTGGAGATGGGATCAAGCGCCGAGGTCGGCTCGTCCAAAAGCAGGACTTCGGGGTTTACAGCAAGTGCGCGCGCGATGCAAAGGCGTTGCTGCTGACCACCCGAAAGGGCTAAGGCGCTTTTTTTGAGCTTGTCCTTGACTTCCTCCCAAATCGCGGCATCACGCAGAGAACGTTCGACGATCCCGTCCAATTCACTTCGGGAGCGTATACCGTGCGTGCGTGGACCGTAGGCAATATTGTCATAGATCGACATGGGGAAGGGGTTGGGCTTTTGAAAGACCATTCCCACGCGGCGGCGCAGGTCATTGACCTCCACGTCAGAGTAGACGTCGGAGCCGTCGAGAAGGACCTTTCCTTCGATCCGACAGGTGGGAACAAGGTCATTCATGCGGTTAAAG
>JAZQXI010000122.1:0-3244 GCA_045632805.1 Eubacteriales bacterium
CCTCCGCCCCCCGCACAGGAATCCACAAAGCCACCGCCGCCGTACGAGAGCGTGCAAGCGATAATATCATCCCACATTTTATAGTGACCGATGATAAACTTGGACTCTGTGATGCCGCATCGCCTCTCCCCCTCCAGGGTATCAAGATGCTTCCACAGCTTTGAGGCGTTACAGTTATTATCCTCCCGATACATCTCCACCTTGTTTTCACGGAGCATCTTGCATATCCGTTCTGTCGTCCATTTCAGGCACTCGGGATCTCCGATATTATTGGAAATCGTTCTTTCTCCCTCTACACGAATGGCCCAATCCATGTTGTAACCGTAGTTCTTTGCAAGATTTTCGGGATCCGTTACACGCTCGGGCTCAAACCAAACAAGGGTTTTCATACCGTGCTCGCGCGCAAAATCCGTGGACTCGAGGAAGGTTTTTCCGGGCCATTTGCGGGGATCCAGCTCCCAGGTGCCGACCGTATCCCACCAGTCGTGTCCCCTCACATAAGACTCGGCACTTGTACCGTCCGGGCAGACATACCATCCTGCGTCAAACCATCGGTAATCCACTCTCGCGTCTTCCCCAATCATCTTTTCAAGGGAAGGTCTCCAGGTGGCATGGCACTCGGATATGCTTCCGTCTGAATTCGGCAGGCCCGTATCATTCGCAAGACAGCAGGTGGAGAAAGGCTCAAGAGAACGGCCACTCGCATCTGCCTTCGGCATATTATGCCGGATAAACCAGTCCCGCCAGAAATTGGCAGCGTAATGCTCATCCCGCACCGTGTAAGGAGCAAGTACGAAAAGCGCGGTCCGTATTTTCTCACCGGGCTTCAGATAGGTTTTTAACCCGTTGACCGAGGATGCGGTATAGGTCGTCATGTCTCCGCACGATGAAAAGGAGGCCTTCCATGTTCCTGCCCAACCAATGGCGAGCATCGCGCCGCCGTCGCCGTATTCCAAATTGAAGTAAGGGAAATTGACGTGCGTCGCCCGTCCAGAGTCCGAGGAAAACTCTACCGTATCCTTTTGCAGATCGATGCTGTACGGACTGTATTGATTGCCGTGATCGCCTAAAATTCCCCTCAAAACAGGACACTTTCCTTCAAAAGACAGCTCCGTTTTTAACCCTTCTATCACGCCGCTGTTCTTGTCCGAGGTGTTTTCAAACCATACCGTCCACTCGGTGACGCCATGGGAGAAATAATGCGTAAGGATCAGCGTGACCGCAAGCGTCTGTAAAAACAAAAATGTAAAAGTTTGCGTTTCTTTTTCACCCGATCGCAGGACGTCTTTGCTTACCGGCGTAAAATACTCCGAGGAAAAGCCCTTATATTCTTCTCCGTCATAAACAAACGAAAACGGTATATCACAGAGATTGGCAGACAAGGCACGGTACGTATCGGTTGCCTGAAGGTTTTCATAATTTCTTTTCATGCTTTTTCTCCTTTACATGCAATTCGGGTTGACAAAAAACTCTTTATGCGCTATTATACCATTTGAATTATTATATTTATATGCTTTTTCTTTCATTTTATATAAAATCTCGCTCATACGGAGGAAACATGTACGAGCCGAAAAATCTGCCGCAATTGAATGAGATCATAAGCACTCTTTCAGAGATGCGCTTTTCTGTTGTTTGCAATAACCAATACGTAAAAATGGACGATCCCGACGCCGATCCTTTGCACATTCATAACTATCTTGAAATCTTCCTTAACGTTTCCAGCGATATATCCTTTCTTGTAAATAACAACCTATATCCCGTCCCCGAGGGAGATGCGGTACTATCACGCCCGGGCGATATACATATGGGAATTTTTCACAAATCTGCTGTACAGGAGCACATATGCATCTGGATCGATACGGATTTTACCTCTCCCCTGTTTTCTTTTTTGCGCAAAGAGGATTTCTGTCCTTTATTCTCCTTTGACGTGCAGACAAAGAAGCAATTACAATCTCTTGCCTTCTCGCTGTTGGATATATGCGAAAAGGAAGGCTCTGAATTGGAAAAAGCATCGTATCTGCTCCGGATTTTAACGATATTTGAAACGAAAACGCCCCATTATACCAGACAAGCGGAGATCCCCGAAACGCTTCAAAAAATATTGGATAGTATTCACGAGAATTTTTCCGAGATACGCAGTGTCAACGATATTTTGATATCTCACTTTGTAAGCTCCGCCACATTGACACGCTGGTTCCGAAAATATCTCCATTCATCTCCCAGAGAATACCTTGAATCGGTAAAACTTGCTAATGCGGCGGTTCTGTTGTCAAACGGACATTCGGTTACAGACGCGTGTATGCAATCCGGATTCTCGGATTGCTCGCATTTTATCGTCCTTTTCAAAAAGAAATTCGGAGAAACGCCTCTGAAATACAAGAAAAAAGCGAAAGCCAGACAAGTTTTTTAAACATGAATAGTTCACGAAATCTTGCAATAACGAAGAAAGGGGAGATATTCGCGATGAAAACCCGCAAATATCTTCCCCAAAAAGGAATGAGAAAGGTTCCTTTCGACTAATTTTCGCCACAGCTAAAAGCTACCTTACTTCTTCACTATTCACTATTACCTATTACTTACCAAAAAACTTCTCGGACGGATTTAGTGAAAAGTGAAAAAGTAAAAACCTTCCCGAACTTTGTCCGAGAAGGTTTTGGAGGCGTCACCCGGATTTGAACCGGGGGATAAGGGTTTTGCAGACCCGTGCCTTACCACTTGGCTATGACGCCATATAAGTTGTGGGTACGAAGATTTTCGTACCCACTGTATGGAGCGGATTACGGGGCTCGAACCCGCCACCTCCACCTTGGCAAGGTGGCGCTCTACCAAATGAGCTAAATCCGCGTATGGTGCCTCCGGTCGGAATCGAACCAACGACACGGGGATTTTCAGTCCCCTGCTCTACCAACTGAGCTACAGAGGCATCCTGCAGCCGCCAGTGCGTACCGTAGGCTACTTGGCGACCCGAAGGGGACTCGAACCCCTGACCTCCGCCGTGACAGGGCGGCGTTCTAACCAACTGAACTACCGGGCCAATATGGTGGGAACAATAGGGCTCGAACCTATGACCCTCTGCTTGTAAGGCAGATGCTCTCCCAACTGAGCTATGCTCCCTTTCAGAGCGGTTTTTCATTCACCGCATCGCTGTTTTCCCTGCGACGTGTTATAGTATACCACTCTTGCTTTCGTTTGTCAACACCTTTTTTCATTTTTTTCAAAAAATTTTTTATTCCCCGATTTACCC
>JAZQXI010000123.1:0-9683 GCA_045632805.1 Eubacteriales bacterium
CAGTGCGCAGATCCACCTCATCAAACACAAAGCTTTCTGCCGTTCCATCACTGCCGCTGTAGTACAGTCTGGGATTTCCGTTCGTATACACCTCCAGATTGATACACGAGGTGGCAGAGGTATAGTAGTTTCCAAGCACCACGCCACCGCGACCGTTGAAGTACAACGGCATATTGAGCCACACCTCGATGGTTTCGGGTGCTTGTTCAAGCGGCTGATCCATCACATACGTTCCATAGCTGTCAAAGCTCATTCCCAATGTGCCGTGAATCAGCGTATTTCCGTTACCCGAACGGTCAATCAAGCCATCGTCACCCGCTGCCGTCAGGTCATATGCGACCAGCAAATTCTCGTCTGCGGTATTCCATTTGGCAGCATCTGCCGCAATCTCCTCTGCCGTGCGCGTATTGGAATACATCGCCACGCTCTTGATCGCGCCCTTGAAGTATTGTGCGTTTCCGCTTCTGTGGTCGCCGCCGATTATATATTTCTGACCGCCGTTGATAGGAAGCTTGCTAAGATCAAGCCCTGTGATCGGGTCGCAAGCTTCCACACCGTTGATATAACAACGCGCTACACCATTCTCGGGATCTATCGTTACGGCAAGGTGCAGATCCTTTCCCGTACGCACGTCAACCGAAAATTCTTTGTTTATAACAGTACCTTCCTCATCAATCACGTACAAGCGGATTTTCCCCGCCTTCATAAGCTCTATGCTGATGCAGGCGTTTTTGGAGTCCTTATAGTTGCTGACGATCACGCCGCCGCGCAAGCCGCCCGTTAAGAGCGTGGCGGGAGGAACGTTGATCACTGCCTCAATGGTCAGCGGAGTCTTTTCCAGCTCCTTGGAAAACGTGTAGGTCTCGTCTGCCGCAAAATAGCGTCCGTCCTCTTGCGTTGCCGCCGACGTCATAATCGGCAGGATCGGAAGAATACCAAGCAAGAGAATGAGTGTCAGCAGTGCCGATAACACTCTTGTTTTTGTTGATTGCATTTGATTGCCTCCTTAATAAATATAATGTAATGTTGTTTTGCTTCACCTTTTAACGATTAAAAGCCGTGGTCGTTTTCAAACGCGATTTGCAAAAGTGCGTCGATCGCAAGGAAATGATCGTAGTAAGCCTCAATCTGCTCCTCATATTTCCCGAATTCCAAGCGGAAGTGCTCGCAAGCCTTGCGTGCACCCTCCGTATCCCCCACCGCCTTCGCAGCAAAGAACGGCACCAAGCCGCTGACGTACTCAGCGTGATATCGCAAAAGCCTCTTGGAAACCGCTTGCAAGCGTGTGTTTGCCGTTGCGGCTCTTCGGGACAGCTCTTTCGCGTGCTCGGCAACCTCCGCCGCGCGCAAAATCCGCTCCGCCTCCGCAGGACAATAGTACGCACCCTTTTGACTGTCAATGCTCTTTTCCCCCTCGGTAAACGCCACGTCGATGCAATCCTCGATCGCCTTAAAATACGCCAGAACCGCTTCGGCATCCTCGCCGTAGGCGTGCGTAAAATAATCCGAGAGGAGCGTGTCGTACGGTATGCTCATATCGTACAGACAGCGTGCGTGAACGTAGTAAGCAAAGCCGTTGGGAAAGAAGCTTCTCTGCGAGCCGCATTGAATCAATCCGTCCACCGAAACGTCGGTATAAGCGCCGATGTCCTCGTAAATGCGCTTGGCAAGCGCCAAGCCCGACGGGTCGTAGATGCGGTGCCGCCAGAAATGATATTCATAGCAAAGGTTAGCACCTTGCCAGGTCTTTTTCCAATCTTTGAAATACGCAAGATACTCGTCAAGGGATTTCGGCATGGATATCCCGTTTTCCACGTACGGAGTCGTGCTCGCTGTCACGCCCTCCCTTGGAAGCGTGTGCGTGTAGCTTCGCGTGATCGGAGCCAACAGCAGCACAAACCGATCGCTGTTCCGTATCCGTTCGGCAATCGGCGCCCAGCAGGTATTTACGTACGCAATAAACACAATGCGTGTGGGAAGCTTCTTCGCGCTCAGTGCCGCATCAATCTCGTTCATCAGGATCATATACCAATCCGACGGCGTTTTTTGGCGGCAAGCATCACATTCGCAATGATTGTTATAGTCATCTGCCAGCCAGACGTGAAGCGCGTCTGCATTTTGATGCATTTGCGCATAGTCGGCAACGTAATCCGCCACTCTTTTCCGCGCGGCGGGATTGGACATACAAAAATTGGTGTTCGCGGGAATTCCTCCGAATAAGCCGCGCTTTCCCTTGACAAGTGCCAGATATTCCCTCGTTTCCTCGGGAATCTCGGCGTCGTCAATATGGCTCCACGTGTTGGCGGAATCGATTCCAAAAGGGTCGATGGTAAAGCCGTGCCCGATGCTGTGCAGCTGCAGAGAGCGTTTTGAGATCTCCGTCTCACATTCACGCGTCCACTGAAGCACCTGCTCTCTGGAGACGTACTCCGGCAAACGGTTCTCCTCATTGTGGCGGTGACTGTAATAACGCTCGTAAAACACGGCGGGAACGCGGAATTGAAGCATGCAAAGATTCATTCCGACCTTGGGCGTAAAATCGATCATGTCAAGAATCACGTCCTGACTCATCGCCCCCTCGTTACACCAGCCGCGGTAACGGCGGGAAGGCTTATGGCGGAAGGAAACGTCGCAAATCGACTTTTGAGGGATCACTTCCCCCTCTTTCCCGGGCATCAACCAGCGACAACCGTTTTGGCGCAGGTATTCGTATACGGAAAGCAGAACTGCACGCGGATTGTTTCCCGCGATCACCCCGTTACCGTCCGCAACACTTGCGTAAAGGATCTCGTCCAGCTCTCCGTCGGCAACGTCGGATGCCTCCAAGCCAAACGATGACATCAAGCCGACACGAATGCCACTCTTTGCCGTCGGGGCGTACGAAACGGGAATTTCGCCTGCCTTCGGCATCATCATCCGAAGATATCGCCGCAGCTCCTGCGCAGCAAACACCACGGTGTTGTGTGCATCCACATAAAAAACGGAAATCATACGTCAGTTACAATCCGCAACCAACGGACCTGCCAGCTCGGTCAAGAAGAAGAGCTTACCCGGGAGCGTGGGAATGTAAGAAGAGGTGATCCACGGCGTTTTTCCGTAGCGCAGGGTCATCCAAAGAGACATTCCCTGCCACTGCATCCCGCGCCCCAGCACGCCGTCAGCGCCGCCAATGGCATAGTCCGCCTGCAAAAAGAGCCCGGGACCAATGGTGTTCGCGCGGCAAGGAACCAGCGTAGTGCGCGACTTGAAGCTGGTCAGCGCGTTCTGCTCGACGGTCAGGGGGTGGATCTTTGCGCCAATGCGATAAGGTGCCGATTCCCACTCCTTCTCGCTTGCGTAATCAGCGGCAAAGGTCGGCTCCCAGAAGGCGATGTGGCACATTCTGCCGATACCGTACACCAACACGAGCTTTGCACCCTCTGCCTTGAGCGCGGCAATCTTTTCGGGATAGGTGGGCAAATTCTCCTTGGTTGCAAAGTTGCGCTGTGAGGGCGGGACGGTCAAGCTCCCCAGCGGATTGAACAGTGCCTGTTCCATCGCATATTGGAATGCGCCTGTATTATCGGGAGCTAAGGTGTTACCGTCGGCATCTGCCCACTCGTCCATATTAAAGGTATAAACGTGGTCGCAGGAAATCTGCCATTCCTTAAGAAAATAGACCACCCATTGATACATTCCCATGGGACCCACGGGCAAGATAAATGCGATCTTCTCGCCTCTCTCGCGCGACAGACGGATCTGCATCGCGATCTCGTGTCCCATATAGGTTTCAAATGCGCCAAGCGTCGAGCATGGAACAGGGGTGAACGCGGGATTCCAGAAGTCCTGACGGTCGGTGATTTTCTCGGAAGAATCGATACAAGCGTCGATCTTGTCAAAATCCCAGCCCGCGGGATAAAAGCCCTCCAGCGCCGAGCCCTTTACGGTAGAATTGAAATTCATATTCTTTACTCCTTTCTTATTCAAGGCAACAACCGCTTGGTCGTGCCCTTCAGATACACCTGACATTGGCGGAAGCCCTCTGCGTACTGCGCACCGCATTGGTATCCGCGATAGCGCGAGCAGGTGCGAACCATATCGGGGAAATCAATCCCGTCGTGGTCGCGCATCCACACGACCTGACTTGCATGGCACTCCAGCATCTGTAGCTTCAATTCGATCTCATCGGTAACGTCCACGTACTCGGTGGGGTTAAAGTTGACACCTGCCAGCGTGTCCATATAATAGATTGGCACCAGCTTTGCGGGCGGCACACTGCGATCTCCGTAGTTTGGGAGCGTTGCGGTAAACGCCGCATCAAACACCAGCTTGGAAACGGTGGTATGGTCGGGCATATAGTCGTTGGGGTCGTGCGTGATGATGACGTCGGGGTTGGCGTATTTGATTACGTTAACGATTTTGTCCCGCGCCTCACGGTCGTCAAAAATCTCCAAGTCGTCAAAGCCGCCCCAGATGACCTCAATCCCCGCCATCGCGCCCGCGCGTCTTGCCTCCTCCGCTCTGATCTTCGTCAATTCATCGGGCGGAATGATCACGTGCCCGAGGTTTCCCGTGGATGCGTGGCAAACAATGACCGTATCTCCGCGCTTAACGCATTTTGCAAGCGTACCGGAGCAAGCAATTTCAATATCGTCGGGGTGCGCCCCGATTGCAAGTATTCTCATAGTAATAAGCACTCCTTTCCAAAGCCGTAGTCGGCTACCAAAAGCAGTATATCATTTTCTTTCCGAAAGCACAATGGACGCAAGTTCACAAAAAGAGTAAAATAATACACAGTTAAATATTTCTATAATATTTATTGACACGTTTTCCGCAATGTGGTATACTGATAGTATGAAGCATACATATTATCGACACAAGCTGGAAAATCTGTTGGTGATCAACAAGCTGGTCACCATTCACTATTTTGAATACGGCGCATTCGAGGAGCACGGGGAGTCGCACGATTTCTGGGAATTGGTTTATGTCAAGCGAGGAACGCTCGCCTTCACGGTCGATGGGCAAGAACAGTACCTGCGGGAGGGGGAAATTCTGTTCCACAAGCCAAACGAATACCACGTGCATACGGCAAAGCGCGAACTGTCACCCGATATTTTTATCATCTCCTTTGAATGCAAGAGCGAAGCAATGCGATTTTTTGAAGGTCAACAGATACGCCTTGGAAAGGATTTGAGCCATTATATCTACATGATCATCGAGGAAAGCCGCAAGGTCTTTGACATCCCCCGCCCCGATCCTGAAATGAAGAAAATGCCCCTGCACTCCCATCCCTCTTTGGGCGGACAGCAGATCATCAAAAACCTGTTGGAGCTTCTCTTGATCCGCATCATGCGCGATGAGACCGAAAAGGACGGCACGGAATCGGTGTTTTTGATGAAAGAAGAAATTGACAATCACCTTTCCAATCTCATCAAGGAATACCTTGACGCGCATCTGTGTGAAAGCATATCGATTGCCGACCTTTCAAAAACACTCAACTACAACAAATCCTACCTGTTCCGCCAGTTCAAGATCTCTACGGGATGCACGATCATGTCCTATTTTGTCAGCATGAAGATTGAGTGCGCAAAAAAGGATCTGCGCGACACCGATCTCTCGATCACGGAGATCGCCTCAAAGTACGCCTTCGATACTCCCAATTATTTTTCCAAGGTTTTCAAACGTGTCACAGGCGAATCTCCCACGGAATATCGCAAGCGAAAATCCAATAAAAAAGCCGCTCCGCTTTGGGAATCGAAAACGACCGATTCACTTTGAGGGCTTGACTTTCGGTGCGGTCTACGATATAATGATGATACCGATACGATTGACATGGAGGAAAAAAGTGTGAAATACTACAAAATCAAAAAAGAGGGCCGCGAAATCGATTGGTCGGCAGTGGAGCGTTTGGAAATCGGATGCAAATATCTCGATACGCCCCCGAAGATTTGTGCGTATGCTCAGATCTGTTATAACGATGACGGCATTCAAGTGCATTTGTGGTCGGAAAACGACGACGTAAGAGCAGTAGAGAACGGCCCCCTTGGCTCTCCCTGCCAAGACAGTTGCCTGGAGTTCTTTTTCTCTCCCATGGAGGGAGATACGCGATATTTCAATATTGAATTCAATTTCAACGGCTGCCTGTATCTCGGAATGGGAAGAAGTGTATCAGACCTCACACGATTGATCCACGACGATGCGGAGGCGCTGTTTTCCCCCAAAATATCTCGTACCGATACGGGCTGGGAGATCTTTTACACCATCCCCTATCGACTCATTCGCAGATTTTTCCCCGATTTTGAGATCAAAAGAGGAAAAACGATGCGTGCCAACTGCTATAAGTGCGCCGACCTGACCGTCCCCGCAAATTATTTGTCATGGAATCCCATCAATCCAAACCCCTTTACCTTCCATAATCCTGAGTGCTTCGGCTTGATGGAATTTGAGGCATAATGCAAGCACAAAAAATCGGACACATCATTTCCGCGCAATGCGTAGGTGATGTGTCCGATATTTTTTATTCCCAAAGCAAGATGATATTTACAAAGTGATCGCCTGATCTCCGCGCACAATCAGTGCATCGTCGGCGACAAAGCCCCCCGTGATATAAATACACCCACCGTCAAGATAAAGCGCCTTGATGTTTCTCTGCTGAGTCGTGTTTTCCGGAAGCTCCTCAAGGCGTTTCGGATATTGCCGCTGAAAAACAAAATGCCACACTGCCGCCGTACCGTCTCCACCGTGCGGGTACTTGAGGAAGCTATCCACAAAGCCCGCGAGCTTGCTTTCCGCTCCCACCACCGGGTTATTGTTGCAATAGATGTACATATTATTGCCCAGCAAGCCTTGACCTGTAGAAACGTAGCAATCCGGGCTGATAAACCGTCCCATCTCGGGATCGTAATACCGACTTTGCAGGTAATACAGCCCTGTGTGGGTGTCGTAGTAATAGCCACGGTAGCGGATGGGGTTCATGGTCGCGATGCCGTTCATCACTAACATATCCAAGAGAACATCACAAAGCTTTGAACTTGAAGCTGCAAGTTCAGGCTGTTACGCAATCACTCAAGTTTTGTTACGCAAGGTGTTACGCAAGTACATTCGATAAAGCAAAAGCGTACCATCAGAATCGTCTAGATTCTGTGGCACGCTCTGTCTAAAAGTTGTGCGATAAATCCGAAAATAAAGCATCTGGGTGTGGCGCAGCTGGTAGCGCGCTACCTTGGGGTGGTAGAGGCCGCAAGTTCAAGTCTTGTCACTCAGACCAAAAAATCCGTAAGAGTTGTACAAATTCTTACGGATTTTTTCTTTTACTTTTGTGCAACTCTAATATATTTTAACCTATTGTGCACTTTGCTATTTTGTTGGTACATACAAGGTACATACATTCGAGGTATGTACACGGTATGTATCAAATGATTTTTAAAATCTTGAAAATCCTTATATAGCAAGAATTTTCAGCTATTCCCTCTACCTTTGCGTGGTAGAGGTCTTTTTATTTTCTACATTTTTAAGTTCTCCAACAAATTGCCGCTATCACGGCGTGGTTAATCACGCTTTGATAGCGGCAATTTTTATGTTAGACACTGCTTATTACTTTTTGGATCTCTTTCCGCGCTTTTGATAATCCTCGTTGATTTCATCGCTCCAATCCGCGCCAAGCGGCGCGCTTGCTCTGACGTTACAAACAGCTTTCGCGACCGATTCATAGAGGATATGGGTACCCTCTCCGTCAGCATTGTAATTCACGGCTCTGTCACGGCTTATGCCATAACGTGCAGCGGTTTCAACTGCGTCAATGTTGGCTCCGATGAACAAGAACTCCCATCCGTATTTCTCCTTCTGACGTTCGATCATCTTCTTGACCTGCTCACTCGTGTAACGGTGACTTGCGTTTTCCTGTCCGTCGGTCGTAATAACGAACATCGTATGCTCCGGCACGTCCTCGTTACGAGCGTACTTATGAATGTTTCCAATGTGGTGAATTGCTCCGCCGATGGCGTCAATCAGAGCCGTGCAACCGCGAACCGTATAGTCCTTGTCGGTCATCTTGGGGATGTCACCGAGCTTCACGCGATCGTACAACACCTCGCTCTCATCATCGAAAAGAACGGTGGAAACGTAGCAACCGCCGTCCTGCTTCTTCTGCTTTTCAATCATCGCGTTGAAGCCACCGATTGTATCACTCTCCAAGCCTGCCATAGATCCACTTCTGTCCAAAATAAATACGAGTTCAGTAATGTTGTTTTTCATAATAGAAAACCTCCCTTTGTGTTGTTGTGCCTTCATTATAGCACTCACAAAGAGAGGTTTGGTCGCATAGCAAGCGACATTTATTCTTTGATGAAAATTACCTTATCGCCTAAAATTATACTGTCAACTTTATATCCAGCATCACGCCAAGACTTGCTTTGAACATGGGATTTGTTGTCCCACCATTCTTTATACTCGTAGGCAGAATTCGGTAACTTTGCAGATAATATGTTTTCTATTTCAATATAGCTCAATATCACTTGTGGATCGACATTGGAGTTTAGATAGCGAAACAGAGGATCATATTTTCCCATATTCATCCTCCTTAAACCCAACAAGAACAAAGTCATCACCGATAAGCAACGGGCGCTTTACGAGCATACCGTCGATTGCGAGAAGATTCAACATTTCTTCCTCGGACATAGTTAGAAGTTTGTTTTTTAGGTCGAGAGATTTATAAAGCAGACCACTTGTGTTAAAGAACCTTTTAAGTGGCAAACCACTTTTCTTATACCATTCTGTCAACTCGTCGAGTGTGGGATTGTCAAGCTTGATATCTCTAAATTCATACTCGATCTTGTTATCGTCAAGCCACTTTTGTGCTTTTTGGCAAGTGGTGCACTTGGGGTAGCATATAAACTTTATCATTGCATCATACTCCAATCATCTGAATCGGCTAAAATCTTTGCATATGTACTTTTTAAATTGAGGTTTGCAATATTCTTCACGAATACCTGTCGCAGGATTGATTTTGTTTCCGTTAAACCAAATACTATGCCGCCCTGCGTTTTTGCCATTCTTGTTGGTCACACATTCGTCCAAGAACTCTTGCGAGGACATAATCCACATCATATCAAGTCTTTCTGAATAAAAAACAAAATAGAAATTGTCGGTCAATTTATGGTCGATGGCGGCAAACAACGCGGCATCGCCTTCGGTAACATCCTTGGAACGCGCCTTAATTTGTATTTCAATGAAAGTGCCGTCACTCTTTTTGATTACGCAATCAACGCCGTGGTCATCTACCAATGGAGTATAGCAATCCAAGCCTTCCATCAGCATATCACCAATCAATTTATATTCCATTCTTTTGCCAAATCCGGCTGAATGTCTAAACGAAATGCTCATACTGCCTCCTTCTATGCCCCCAACAAACTCTGATCGAATGAAAACAGAGCCTCGTTGATTTCAAAAATGTTGTAATTGCCTTTGCTGATAAAGTATTCGATAATAATATCGAACTTGTTACTGTGCGACAATGCGAAACCCGCTTTACGAAGCATATCTTCCGTTTCAGCCAAAGAAAGCTCCAAGGAGATTGCAAATGCAAGTGCGGTGGGTTTGCTCGGCTTGTAATTGACATCGCCGCGGATTTTGGAGAACAGCTTACGGTCAATGTTTGCCTTTTTGTAGCACTCGGCATCGGTCATACCTTTTTCGTCAATCTTGCG
>JAZQXI010000124.1:0-17331 GCA_045632805.1 Eubacteriales bacterium
ACGACCCGACGACGGGCTACGGCATCTTTTTGGAGAATATGCTGGTCGGGATGCCCTTGTTGGCGAGATAAGAAAAAGTTGTCCCTATCACGCACACCGTGTGGATGTGTTTGATAGGGGCAACCGTTTTTTTGCCCGAAAAATATTATATTTTGTGTGTAAATGTGTTGTCCCTATTATATCACACTACTCTTCCCTGGACGATTCCCATTGCACACATTTTGATATTTCACTTAAAATATTTTAACACAAATTGCTTTCGTCTTATTGGTATCGATATTCTCTTGGTGAAAGACCCATAACCGACTTGAATTTTTTAGAAAAATATACGTAATCCAAATATCCGCATTTTTCGGCAATCTCGGATAAGGATAAATTATCTTGGTAAATATCAATCAAATAGCAAGCGTGCTTGATACGAATTTCGGTCAGAAATTCGTTTGGCGTTTTCCCCGTTATCTTCTTAAAGCAAGAACGTATATAATCTTTGGAATAACCGCTTTTTAATAGAACCAACGCGAGATTGATTTGTGGATCAAACGCGCTTTTCGAAATCTCCGAAATGATGTTCGAAACACATTTATTAATCGTACTGTCTATATCAAATCTTTGCGTAAGAAAATAAGCGTATGCCGTACAAAGGGATGAAAGATAGGTGCTGTTTCCATATCGGTTATCGTAAATTAATTGAGCAAGTGTTTTTCCCTCTTGCATCTCATTATCTCCAAAAAACTTTACAGAGTCAAAATGCCAATATCCCTTAAAATCACCTTCAATAGAAATATTCTTGAATCCATTTTTCGATATTGAGCCGTGCTTTATATTCGGGGGAACGATCACGATCGTTCCGTCTTCAAACGGAACATCGCCAAGCTCAGTGCGCATATATCCTTTTCCCTCGAAATACAACATAATTTCATAATTCTTATGTGCATGCATCGGATATCGAACTACTCCGTCCGGCGTACAATTAATTTTAAAGTTCATAATATCACCCCTCTTTCATTATACCATAAATCTATCTTTTGTACAAGTTTCTTCTTGAATAATCATATTTGTTATCTTTGACACTGTGATATAATTTGTATATTACGATCACAAGGGAGATAATTATGAAAAAGATAAAAGGACTGCAAAAAGGAATGGGAATCGGCGGATGGTTGACCAATTACAAACGGTTTAATGTTCTTCCGCAAAATAGGCGATTGATCATCACCGTTGGGGATATGGAGCATTTTGAAAGCTATATCACCGAGGATGACATTGCGCACATCGCATCCTTGGGAATGGATCATATACGCCTCGGTTTCGACCAAATTGTTTTGGAGAAGAGTCCCTACGTATACAGAAAAGAGATCATTGAAATTCTTCACAATTTCGTCTATTGGTGCGAGAAATACGGTCTGCGCCCCGTTTTGAATATGCACAAGGCGATTGGCAATTACTGTGATATTTTAGAGGAGCGCGGGCTTATGCAGAGCGAAGAATTGCAAAGCCGCTTTGTTGCCGTTTGGGAAAAACTCGAGAATGAATTCTCCGAACAGAACCACGTGGTTTTCGAGCTGCTCAACGAGGTGGTCAATGCCACGGCAGAGGAATGGAACGCCCTTGCCGAAAAAACGATTGCCGCAATCCGAGAAAAAAATAAAGATCGCCTCATTATAGTCGGTGGTGTAGAATGGAATAATCCTCCGGCACTCCACAAAGTAAAAGTGTATGACGACGAAAACATAATTTATACTTTCCACTGCTATGCCCCGCACGAATTTACACACCAACAGGGTGTCTTGCAGGCAAGTCAGTTGTTTTATAATCGAAAAATGCCATATCCCTGCGACGATATTGAGCGTTACAGAGATTTTCACAAAGTTGTCGATGGTAAGAACAAATACGAAAAATATGACCGAATGGACATCGAATTTCTGCGTAACTATTTAGCGCCCGCAAAAGAATTTATCGAAAAGCATCCTGACAAGATTCTTTGGTGCGGTGAGTTCGGTACTATCCGTCACGCAAAGCTAGAATGGCGCGAAAATTGGATGCGCGATATGATTACAATACTAAAAGAATGGGATATTCCCTACTGCGTTTGGAATTATCTGAGCACCCCCAACGATGGAAACCGCTTCAGTCTTGTTGATGACGACAACCGTAAGATTCTGAGCGAAGAGCTTCACAGAATCATTCTCGGGGAATTATAATGCCTTTTCTGTTTTTAGGGTTGAGCGTGGTATTATCCACGGGACGCAATCTGTTCTCAAAGAAGCTATCTGATATTCGGTTTGGAACAAGGGCTTTCTATCTTAGTCAAAGCACTCTGTTTTTGTGTGGAGGCAGTGCCCTCATTCTATTTGGAAATATTGTGTGGAACGGTCTTGCCATAGCTACCATTGGATACGCCGTCATTTATGGGCTTTTGTTGATCCTTGCACAATGGTTTTATACGGTAGCGCTTGCCAAGGGAAACACCGCGTTATGCTCCACCATCTATTCCTTGGGATTTATCTTTCCCACACTTTCTGGGGCGCTTCTTTGGTCAGAAACATTTTCGGTTCTTGATGTGTTGGGTGTGCTGTGTACCATATCTGCGGTAATCGTTTCCGGTTGGAAACCGCAGTTGAAAGAAAAAAGGGGCAAATCATATTATTTTGTACCTCTTGTCATCGCCATGCTTGCATCTGGTGGCTTGGGAATCGTCCAAAAGATTCAACAAGAATCCGCTTATGCTGAACAAAAATCAATATTTTTGTTGATTGCATTTATTCTTGCAGCAGCGATATCTTTCATATTTTCTTTGTTTGCAAAAAAACAAGGCGATCCTCCTTTTCGCCGTGGGAAGCTCGCCGTAGCTTCCTGTATCGGCGTGTGCTTCGGCTGTTGCAATTTGCTTAATACGTCACTTGCGGGCTTGCTAGACAGCGCGATCTTTTTTCCAACGCTCAATATCGGTGTTATTTTGCTTTCCATGATCTGCGGAGTAATCTTCTTCAAGGAAAAGATTTCAAAAAAGGAACTTGCTGTTTTAATTTTAGGCGGTTTATCGATTCTACTGTTAAATCTCGGTTAAATTTTGTTGTCCCTACTTGACCACACTCGTGAGCGGCTCGCCCATCATTCAGAACGGAAAGCTGGTGGGTGCGGTCACGCACGTGCTGATCAACAACCCCGCCTCGGGCTACGGAATCTTCCTTGAGAATATGCTGGTCGGGATGCCCTTGTTGGCGAGATAAACGCAAAATGGGATCAAAAAAGGCAATATCAAGCCATCACGGTTTGATATTGCCTTTACTTTATTTTTTACGGTATGCGGACGGAGAAATGCCAACTTTAGTTTTAAAAACGTTTGAAAAATAAGTCGAATCACTAAAGCCAACCGAAAGTGCAATTTCCGTTATGGTAAGATTTGAATATTTCAAAAGCCGCTTCGCGTGTCCCAAACGAACACCTATCAAATACTCCCGAAAGCTCTTTCCTGTTTCCTTCTTAAACGTATGACTGAGGTGTGAGCGGCTACAGTAAAACTCCTTGCAAATCGTTTCGATGGTGAGATCGTTAGCATAATTTTGATTTACGTATCGGCATATAGCTGTGATCTGGGTACTTTCTCCTAATGTTTTTACTTTTTCTTCTTTGTAAGATAGTTCAAGCATTCTGACAAGCGGAAGCACAAGCGTATCAATCTTGTGCTTATCAACATTCGGAGTGCGCAATGATGAATAGCACCGCAAAAGAGTTTCCCCCGAATATCCCAAATCATTTACTGCGGCATCAAGCTTTTTCACACCTCCCTCACAAGAGTATCCGCTTACTGATATAAAACCTGTAATTGATTCTCCGTTGGAGATTGGATAAACGTACTCAAAAACACCTGCGTGGCAGATGCCACAGAAGCCATCCTTTATCTCGGTGCATTTTTGAAACACCTTCTTCTGCTGTTTAAGACATCTCTCCCGCCCCTCGGGAACGGATTTTATATAAGTGCAGTATGAGTTGTCGTGAAGGTTGAACCTCATCAAGCGGCTGAAGGTTATGAGCGTTTCTTTGCTTTGAGGATGGAGAGATATCGATAAATAGCATTCGGTAATAAGAAAAATAATATAGCTTTCAATTAATTCGATCAAATTCATATAATTGCCCATTTTTATATATTATTTGCCCAGTTTTTCTATGATAAACTGTGATTTTGTGCTATTATTATATCATAGTAAAATATAAAATTCAATATAGGAGAAGTGAAAATGAGAAATATTTCATACATTACAGATCTTTGCGTCGTGGGTGGGGGAATGTCAGGACTTTGCTGTGCTATCGCGGCAGCACGTCACGGCATTAAGGTAGTTCTCGTACAGGACAGACCCGTACTTGGCGGTAACGCGTCAAGCGAGATAAGAATGTGGATAGGCGGTGCCCACGGGAAGGATAACCGAGAGGGCGGAATCATTGAGGAGATTTTTCTTGAAAACTTTTATCAAAATCCCTCACTGAAATATCCGATTTGGGACAGTGTCCTTTATGAAAAGGCAATGGCGGAGGAAAATCTCACGCTCTTGCTCAATACAAGCTGTCTTGACGCGGTTATGGATGGCACTAGAATCGTCAGCATCAAGGCTTGGCAATCCAATGCGGAAACCTTTCATACGGTTTTTGCCACCTATTTTGCGGATTGCTCGGGGGACTCAATCCTGGCTCCCTTGACAGGTGCAAAATTTATGTACGGCAGAGAAGCAAAAAACGAGTTTGGCGAAACAATTCCCCCGGACACAGCCGATAAAAAGACGATGGGCATGAGTTGCCTTTTTCAAATTCGGGAAACTGATCATAAGGTCGATTTTGTTCCTCCCAAATGGGCGTACAAATATGAGTCTGATGACGACCTGCCTTACAAGGATCACGACAAAAATAGCAATTTTTGGTGGATAGAGCTTGGCGGTGAATGGGATTGCATACACGATACCGACAGATGCCGTGATGAGCTTTTAAAGATCTGCTACGGTGTTTGGGATCACATGAAAAATCACGGTGACCACGGAGTGGAAAATTGGGAGCTTGAGTGGATAAGTTTTCTCCCCGGGAAACGCGAGAGCCGCCGCTACGTAGGAAAATATATCGTCACTCAAAACGACGTAGAAGCTGAGGGACACTTTGACGACATCGTGGCATATGCGGGATGGACGATGGACGATCATTTCCCCGATGGATTTTATTACACAAAAGGGCATCCGACTATCTATCATAAAGCCCCTCAGCCATGGGGATTACCGCTTCGGTGTATGATCTCCGAGAATATTGATAATCTTGTTTTTGCGGGCAGAAATATCAGTGTTACACATGCCGCACTCTCGTCATCTCGCGTTATGGCGACCTGCGCAATTCTCGGTCAGGCACTTGGTACCGCGGTAGCGCAGTCGATTAATGATAATTGTCCCGTGGAGGACGTAAATATTTCACGGTTGCAGCAAACACTTATGGCAGATGATTGCTACATTCCTTGGCATCAACGCTCCATTCCCGCACTTACCCGAGAGGCAAAATGCTCTTCCGATGTGGTCAGAAGTGGCATTGACAGAGGGGGAGAAAACCTTTGGATCGGCAAGGACGGCGACAGCATTATTTACGAGTTTGACGCAGACACCGAAATATCTGAAATCCGCCTTGTATTTGACAACGATATGAATCGCAAATACCATAACATGCCTTGTAATTATCCTCTCGTTCAGACGAAATTCAAGCTACCGTCGACTCTCATTAAGGAGTACAAAATTGAAGGCGAAAATTCTGCAGGCGATAAGCTTGAACTCTCAGTTTGTGATAATTACCAACGTTTCGTCCGTCACCGCATCGATTGGAAAGTAAAAAAGATTTCCTTTATTCCTATATCAACACACGGTTGTGATGATTTCAGAGTATTTGATTTTGAAATAAAATAAGGCACGTTTTTGTTGTCCTTTATTGACCACACACCTGAGCGGCTCGCCCATCATTCAGAACGGAAAGCTGGTGGGTGCGGTCACCCACGTGCTGATCTACGACCCGACGACGGGCTACGGCATCTTTTTGGAGAATATGCTGGTCGGGATGCCCTTGTTGGCGAGATAAACGCAAAATGGGATCAAAAAAGGCAATATCAAATCATGACGGTTTGATATTGCCTTTTTTTTATACCGCTTTTTCACAGTATTTATCGGGTGTACGAACAACAATCTTCTCTCCAAAACACGTGAGAAGTCATTGCCGTCATCCATTTCAGCCAAGCTTTTTCTTGTTTTCGATTTCGATCTGAATTCCCTCGCGGATGGGCAAGAAATCCTTCATTTCCAATCCTGTTGCGGCAAGAATTCGACGGTTGTCGATGCGACGGTCGTATTTGCGGTCATAGTCATACATCCACTTTTTGTCGTGGAGAACGTTGGGATAGCGAGTGACAAAGGTCTCCTCGTCGCTCCATTCCACCTTGATGTCAAACAGCTCGGTGTAAAGCTCCGCAACCTCGCCCCAAGTCAGATTTTGCGCGGTGGAAACGGTGTAGGTATTGCCAAAGGTCTGCGGCTTGAACAGCAGATTGGCGATCAGCTTGCCGGAGTTCCCCGCCCAATCGATACCCGCTCCCAAGTCCTTCGCAAACGTGGGAAGCGTTACAACGCCGTACTTTTCGGACTGTTCGCGAAGATCGTTGTCGGAATAAACGAACAAATCAAGTCGTCTGTGCGAGAAGGAAATGACAGGGCGCACGATGGTCCAAGGCTCGCCCGCGTGCTTGGATCGCAAAAAGTCCTCACAACGCGCCTTGGGAAGCGCATAATCCTCGGTTTCAAGGAAAACGGGATCGGTTTCCACGTCCAACAAACGAGGCGCATCCTCGGTGATGGGATGCTCCTTGTCCGCGTAGACACGGTAAGAGGAGAGGAAGATCAGATGATCGGTATTTTGGATCAAAAATTCATGCACGGGAAAATATTCTTCCGCCTTTTTATAGTGGATGAAGTTGACGATCCCGTCGTAATGATACTTTGCGAACAGGCGCTCCAAGACCTCGCGCGAGACGTATTCCTTGTAGAAGGTCAAGCGGTCGTTGTCCGACACGTGATCCTCCAGACAGATCACGTCCACGTATGCGCCCTTTTCCAAAAGCTCGCGATAAACGTACGTTCCGAGCGTTCCGCCGCCCGCAATCAGCAATACACGTTTGTTTTGATACATAAGAGATTCCTCCAATCTGTATTCTTCACATCTATCATATCACATTTTAGCAAAAATGAAAACACGCAATTCTGTAAAAAAGGAGCAGGATTCTGTAAGAATCATAGGGGCTATCCCAATTCAAGATAGCCCCTATGTCTCAATGATAGGGTGTGATATTTCTTATCGGAAAGATCAACAAAACAGATCCGTTAAGGTCTTACAATCTCCCACGGAGTCGGAACACCGTTCACATATCGCCATCCAAAATCTTCAAAGGCGCTCGGTTGGGTGGTTGTATAATAATACCGCGCCGCATAGTCCAGTCGGTCGTATAAAGGTTCAATTTCTATATTTTCCCACTGTGCAGACGTCCCCTTATAGAACACCGATTGCAAGTTTTCACAACTGTCAAAAGCACGAAATCCAACACTCTTTAAAGACAACGGAATCACAATTTCTTGTAAATTTTTGCAATTGCGGAACGCTGCATCCAGTATCATAGTAAGACCGTCAGGTAAGCTCACGCTTTGAATGGATTCGCAATCTTTAAAGGCAAAGCCTATAACAACCCGAACGGGAAGCCCTTGGAAGGTGGCGGGAATGACAATGTCCGAAGCCGTACAGGTTCCCAAGCCTTTGACACCAAAGCACGGCTCGTCTACAAACGAATATTCATCGGGATCCAGATACTCATACTCCAAACCGTTGGAGTCATACCAAGGGCCTTCGCCGATTGTTTCTTTTCCGGGAGTTTCCGGAACTTGTGAAGCTAATTCCTTGGCATAGCTTTGCCAAACACTGTGATAAATACCACCGGAAAGTGCCGATTCCAAGCTGGAAACTTTGCTGCTATATGGTTTTACTTCGTTGCGCTTTTCAGCAGCTTGAGCATAATATTCCTCTTGCTCGGCAAGAGCTTCATTGTATTTCTGCGTATAATATTCAACATTTTCCCAATCACCAATGATTCGGTAGTTCTTGATACTCTCCCTATGACCATCCAACGTGTATTTCATAAGGTCTCCGCGCTTCTTTAAGCTGTTTGCTTCACTTTCCAGCTTTGATTTCATGCGGCGCGCCTCTTCCAAATCTTTTTGAATGGTCGCTTTCACCAACTTACCCAGAGGAGAAATATCTTCCAGCGTTAAACTACCGTTATCATACCAATCGTCATCCCAGCCCTTCGGCAATACAGAGGAATATACCTGTACGGTAAGCTTACATCTTGAAAATATACTTTGTCCAAGAGTTTCCACTGTAGCGGGAATAACAACCGTCTTTAAGGACGAACATGAAGAAAAGGCATACGAACCAATCTCCTTAACGCTGCTTGGGATTGTGATATTTTGCAAGGAGGAACATTTTTCGAAAGCTCTACTGTTAATGATAACCGTGTTGCTGTGAATTTCGCACTCCGTAATACTCGTGTTTTGGGCTTTTAATAACAGATAATACGGGTTGTTTTGGATTTTTAAATAGTATGCATTTGCGTGCGTGGTATATAATGTATCCGGAAACGCATTTTCTGAGATTTCGGCAGTTTTGAGATGCACAAACTCAAGCGCCGACAAGCTTCCGCATTCTGCAAAAGCATTCGCCTCAATGGTTATAGAATCCACGTTGGGGATTTTTACGGTTCTTAATGCGGAACAATTTTTAAAAGCTTCTTCTCCGATTGTAAGTGGCTCAGAGCTTTCAATAATGACCTCGCTTAAACCCGTACATTCATCAAACGCACCGTCTCCAATATAGCAAAGCGAACTATTTTTTCCTATTTTTAGCAATGACAGATTGTGACACCGAGAAAAAGCCCCCCTACTAATAGTCACAATACTATCCGGAAATGCTATAGATTCAATATGACTTTCTTTAAACGCAGACACGTCGATTCCAATTACGGGAAGCCCTTCATGCGTGGCGGGTATCGTCAAATTTTTATCGACGTTTGCGCCTGCATCCGATACGTAATAGCCACTTTCATCATGTGTCAATTCATAATATAGATTACTATCCGCCGCCTCTATCATGTCGGTCACCAACTCGAAAATGAACACGTAGATCATTTGTATCAGTAATAACGCCGGAAGAAAACAGGCACTGCCAATGATGATCCATTTTTTCCTCTTTTTGATACGTTGAGCCTCTGCCGCTTCTTCTTGCTTGTGCTGATACAATCTTGCTCTTCGTTCCTGCGCCTCTTTCTTTCCCATTTTTCGTCTCCTTTTCTGACAAAAAGTTTATCTATAGCCCAATTGTACCATATATAGCCCATTTTGTCAAGTGTTTTTGGGCTATAATTAGACTATAAATGCAAAAAGGAGGGGAAATATGGATACCTGCACGGCGGTCAAAAACAGAATTTTGCAGCTCTTGGGCGAAAAGAAGATGTCAATTCACAAGCTGGCAATGGAATCGGCGGTCGCGCCCTCCTCCATCAAAAATATTCTCTACGGAAAAAGTCAAAATCCGGGAATCGTCACCCTTAAAATGCTGTGCGACGGCTTTGGAATCTCTCTCTCCGAGTTTTTTGACACCCCCGAATTCGCATCCCTTGAACAGGAAATCCGATAAATTTAAATAAAAAGGCATCGTGCCGCAACATAAAAAGGCAATATCATTCCGAAATGCATGGAATGCTATTGCCTTTTGTTTTTATTCTATTCCCAAAAGCCACGGGACCGACACCTTTAAAATGCGCGCCAGCTCCCGCAATTCATAGTCTGCCACAAATCGCGTGCCGATCTCAATACGCGACACGCTATCCCGTTCGATGATGATTCCCGCGATCTGCAGTTGCGCCGCCAAATCGCTTTGCGTCAATCGGTGACGGCATCTCGCCTCGTGTACGCGGTCGCCGCAAACATTCTTTTTTCCGTTATAATCGTAAATCTTCACAATTATACCCTCCTCGTTAAAATTCGCTAAAGTTCAGAATTTATCTTGACTTTAACATGTTTTTATTGTATAATTGTGTTAAAGATAAGAATCTCGCTTTCTTTTCGACTGTTTTAAAAAATCTTTTTCACAAGGAGACATCGACATGGAAAAATCAACCGTCCTACTTCATTTGCAGGAATATCTGAAAAACGAATTTCAAAGCGTCGCCAATCAAAACAAACGCCTGCAAGGTCTGCTTCCAAAACTGAAAAGCATGAAAGCTGAGGACATTTCGTTCGGTCCGCTTCCCACCTTTTTTTGCGCTTATCTGCAGTGTAATTCCACAGGCGTCGGAGAAAGCTCCTATCAAACCACCGACACAAGAACAACCGTGGCGCGCGATTATCAGACAGACGAGTTCCTGTTTGCCGACGGTGACGAGGGGACCTGTCAAAAGGGGCTTGAATTGATCATGCTCAAGCCCGGTGAAAACATTCAATATCAAAGAAAAAGCGACATTGAAAAAATCGCCAAGAAATACGGTTGGCAGGTACACGGACAATATTTCCGCAGCCTCAACATTTCCATGCGCGACCACCGTTTGAATAGCTGTGAGATCAAATATACCAAGCAGCCCTTCAAACTCCCTATCCGCGCGATCTTCGGACGGATCAACGAGGATCAAAAGGCGGTTTTGGGATACGTATACGAAAAAGACGGCGATGAATACATTCTGATAGAGATTAACGCTCCCGAATCCGAAAACAAAGCCACCGCAAAAAATCTGTTCTTTATTTTGCTTTGTATCGTTTTCCCGCCTCTGATCCTCGTGTATTTCATCAAAAAGCGTTGGGTCGGTTAATCGCATTGTAACCACGAAGGAGATTGAATATGCAACAAGAACAAATTTATCGATTTATGTATACGTACGGTGACTGCTTCCCCACCGATTCGGAAACGCAGGAAAAAATCGAGGAAGTATTGAAAAACGCTCCCAACACCATCATTCCCGTTTTGAATAAAACCTCCTTTTACAAGCCCTCCACGCTTCACATGCTCTCGATTTTCCCCGGAATCCTTGGGATCGATTGTTTTATGTTAAAAGACTTCAAACGCGGATTTTTAAAATATTTCACGTTTGGCGGCTTGGGGATGTTGTGGTACAAGGACATCCAAACGGCAAAGAAAAGATGCCGTCAGTATAACTATCAAAAATTCATGCAGTTGATGAGCGCCCCCGAGGAAGCAATACAGGCTGCCATGCAGGACGAGTCGAACGAAACGCAAATTGACCGCGGCGTTTCCATTGCCAAAAAGGTTTCCAAAGGTGATAACAAAACGCAAAGCTCGTTTTTCTCGGACTGATATCACCGATTACCTTGAACAATAAAACAGAGAAATGGGGCTGAGTCATTGACTCAGCCCCCGCATGAAAAAGGCGGCATCAAGCCACCAAGCAAAAACCACGGAGGTGAGTATCAAATGCGCAAACGCATTTGACTCACCCCCATCTCTTTATCATGGTTCCTTCATCATCTTTCGATACTCTCCCGGGGTCATGCCCGCGTGGGATTTGAAATACGTATTGAAGTAATATTCGCTGGAAAAGTGCATCCTCTCGCTAATCTCGCCAAGGCTCAAGTCGCTTTCCATCAGTAATTTGCGCATGTGCGCGAGCTTCTGCTCCCGAATGTAGGCATTGAGCGTCATCCCCTCGGCACACTGGAATAAGCGCGTGAGCTGCTTGGTGCCAAGATAGCAATACGCTGCCACCTCGTTAATGGTGGGGTGCAGCTCGATGTTATCCGCAATGTATTGCCGCGCCATAGCGACACGCCAATCGCCCGTGTTTTGCTCTGCGGTAACCGCCGCCCGCAAGTCTTTGTGAGGGTAGAAGGGACGAAGCAACCAGAGCAGCAACGACATCGCGTGCGCCTCGTAAAGCATTCCAATCCCTCCATGCGTCGCGTATATCTCGCGCAAGACATTCAAGGAGCAGAAAAAGCCCTCGTCCGCTTCTCTTTGCACGATGCGATCCATACTTCCAAAGAGCGAATCGGGGGTGAGTTCCAGTAGCGCGGAAAACTTCAGTGTGTCACAATCACTCGGCATGGCACAATGACGCACAGTGGTGGGAAAGAATAAAATGTCCCCTTTTTTTAAATGATATATGTCCTCTCCAACGCGGTAGCTCTGCTCGCCCGAGAGAATCACGTGGAACTCAAAGCAGGTGTGGTAATGCTCCTTATGCGTGATCCGCGCGCGGTCGCCCTTGAGATCAATCAGCTTAAAACAGCAGTTTTTGACGCCTATCTGCTCAAAAATCGGGCTTTTTGATGCTTGCCTGTATAGGATCTTCATATCTTTTCGTCCCTTTCGCACATTCAGCCGTTTCGGTCGGTCTTTTTTTATACTATATCACATTTGAATCAACTTTTCAATACAAAATGTCCTTTTTTTATAAAAAAATGTCCACCGATGCAATTGCATCGCGGTGTGGGGTTTGCTATAATAACGGTAACGAAAATATTTTGATAAAAAGGAGACCTGTCATGGAAATTTTTACAACAATGATCACCCCCTACCGCGCGGATGGCTCGGTGGACTTTGAAACCGCCGAAAAATACGTGGACTGGTATTTTGAAAACGGACTTGGCGGCATTTTTGCGGTCTGCCAATCCAGCGAGATCTTCTATCTTTCCTTGGAAGAAAAGGTAGAGCTCAACCGTCGTGTCTACGCACGCGCAAAGCAGCTGGAAAAAGAGAGCGGCAAAACCTTTACCGTGGTCTCCTCGGGACACACGAGCGACGATTTTGAGGATCAGGTACGTGAGCTTTGCGCGGTAGCAGAATCCGGCACCGACGCGCTCATTCTCATCACCAACCACCTCGACCCCAACAATGAGGGCGACGACGTCTTTCTCGCAAACGCCGAAAAGCTTTTGGAAAGACTCCCCAAAGACATCCCTCTGGGGCTTTATGAATGTCCCCATCCCTACAAGCGTCTGGTTACGCCTAAGATTTTGGATTGGTGCGTTTCCACGGGTCGCTTTGCTTACATGAAGGACACCTGCTGCGATGCGGCACTCATTGCCGAACGTTGCCGTCAGCTTAAGGGAAGCGGTTTTAAGCTCCTCAACGCAAACTGTCAAACGCTTCTCGAAAGTATGCAGAGCGGCGGCGACGGATATTGCGGCATCATGTGCAACTTCCATCCCGCGCTTTACGCGTGGCTCGGAAAGAACTTTGAAAAAGAGCCCGAAAAGGCTGCTCTGGTGCAATCCGTGATCGGCACGTTCGGCTTTACCGAGGTGGGACTTCCCTATCCCCTCACCGCGAAATACCATATGAACCTCTGCGGTCTCCCCACCGAAAACATCGCGCGCAACCGCGCAAGCGAGGAGCTGACCGACTACGCTCGCTCCTGCATGAAGCAGATGAAGCTTGCCACCGATGCTTTGGAAGGATTCCTAAAGGGAGAACACAAATGAAGGGATCTTCCGATTGGAGTTATCGCCCATATCGACCGTTTTTGACCGATGTGGGAGAGATTTACGTTTGCCGTATCGTTCCCGCTCCAAACGCCATTCACGCGGAATGGCTTCCGTTGGGAGAAAGCTCCTACACCGTTTATTACCGCCGCCGAGGCGACGCCACCTATGCCGAATGGGAACGTACGTCTCACACGTTCTGCGATATAACGGAGCTTTCCCCCGATGTGGACTATGAATTTTTCATCGCTTCGGGCGAGAAAAAAAGCCGTGTCCGTTTGGCGCGCTGTGGAAAAAGTGTGGGAACGGTAGTCAATTATCTGCATCCCGACGACGAAGCATACGCTTTTTCGGGCAGATATCTTTGTTCCCCCTCCCTGCTCTCTCATCCCGACGGATATTTGCTTGCATCAATGGATCTCTATGCCGGCAACCACCCTCAGAATTTGACTCTGATCTTTCGTTCCGATGACAACGGAGCAACGTGGCATTATGTCAACGAGCTATTTCCTTGCTTTTGGGGAAAGCTTTTCCTGCATAAAAACGAGATCTACATACTTTCCTGCTCCACGGAGTACGGAGACCTCCTGATTGGAAAAAGCACCGACGGAGGAAAAACGTTTTCCGCCCCCGTCGCACTTTTGCGCGGATCGGGCGCAAAAAACGGGAACGCGGGAGTTCATAAAAATCCGCAAAACATCCTTTGCCACAACGGAAGAATTTATGAAACGCTCGAATGGGGATCTTGGCAAAACAAGCATTACGGTCATGCGGCAATGGTCATGTCCTGCGACGAAAACGCCGATCTGCTCGATCCCCAAAGCTGGCATTTTACACCTCCTCTCCCCTTCTCGCACTTCGACGAAAGCCTCTCGGATCTCCCCAACAACACCATGACCATAGAGGGAACGCTGACCGTTGCTCCCGACGGAAAGCTCTTGAATATCATGCGCTTCGGATGCTATCAAAAGGCAATCGTCTATGAGGTCGATCAAACCGATCCCGACGCCCCTCTTCGCTATTTGCGCACCGTTCCTTTCCCCGCAAATTTTTCCAAATTTATGATCCAATATGACCCCCAAAGCGCGCAGTATTGGTCTATCGGCACCATGGCATATTCCAAAGAGGACACGAGTAGACGCGATTATCTTGCGTTGCTTACCTCACGCGATCTGGAGCATTGGCAAACGGTGTGCGATCTGTATGACTATCGCGAAATCGATAGCAAGCACATCGGCTTTCAATACGTTGATTTCTCGTTTGACGGAGAGGATATTATCTATCTCTGCCGTACTGCCATCAACGGGGCTCACAGCTTTCACGATTCTAACTATCAGACCTTTCACAGGATTGAACGATTTCGCAAGATAGGAGAAAAAATATGCAACTGATTCGCAAAGAATTTGTTTTCAAAGCAACACCCTCGATCCCCTCCTGCCACGCCTCTACAGTGCTCATGACCCAAAAAGGCGAATTGATGTGCGCGTACTTTGCGGGCACGCGGGAAAAAGACAACGACGTCAGAATTTGGTACACGGTACGCAAAAACGGCGTTTGGAGCCTTCCCACACAGATCCCGTCCGACGTGGAAATTCCGCATTGGAATCCCGTTTTATACGAAACAAGTGACGGAACGGTTTGTTTGTTTTATAAGATCGGATACGAGATCTCCGATTGGAAAACAATGCTCGTGACCTTTGACGAAAACCTCCGTCCTTCCGCTCCTCGCGAATTGATTGCAGGAGATTCTTCGGGTGGCAGAGGTCCCGTAAAAAACAAGCCGATCGCTCTTTCAAACGGCACGCTCCTGGCGCCCGCATCCACCGAAACAGGCGAATGGCTGCCCTTTGTTGATCGATGGGAAAACGGAACGTGGAAAAAATGCGCGATCCCAACAGAGAAAGGTGTCGGACTGATCCAACCCTCTCTTTGGGAGTCCTCCCCCGGATGCGTTCACGCATTGATGCGGAGCGATTGCGGAAAAATTTATCGGAGCGATTCGGTTGATTTCGGAAAAACGTGGGGGAATGCATACCCCACCGACATGCCCAACAACAACAGCGGTTTGGACTGTGTGCGCACCGATGACGGGGCGGTCATTTTGGTCTGCAATCCTAATAACGTCAACTGGGGCAAAAGAACGCCCCTGACGGTGTTTGTTTCCCATGACAACGGCACAAGCTTTTGCGAAGCGTTATGCTTGGAAAGCGAAGAGGGCGAATATTCCTATCCTGCCGTGATTTTTGCCGGGGAACGGCTCTATATCAGCTACACGTGGAATCGAACGGCAATCGTATGCTGCGAAATCGATCCGTAAAACGGAAAGGATAAAGCGTTATGAATCGTTTACGCCAACAAATTGACAATCACGAAAAAACTTGCGGGTGCATCGTAAGTCTTACCGACCCTGCGCATTGCGAAATTCTTGGGCGCGCGGGCTATGACTACATTTGGATCGACACCGAGCATACCTACATGTCCTACAAGGACGTGCTCTGCCACATCAGCGCCTGCCGCTCGGTGGGAGTCTCTTCCTTGGTGCGCCTGCCGCAAAACGATCTCACCTCCACCAAAAAGATTTTGGAAATGGGTCCCGACGGCATCATTTTTCCGATGGTTCGCACGGCACAAGAGGTGAAGGAGCTGATCTCCATGACGCTCTATCCGCCTCTTGGAACGCGCGGCTTCGGTCCTATGCGCGCGATCGGCTACGGCGCAGAAAACGCTCAAGAATACACCGACCGCAAGAGTCTTGACTTGTGCCGTTTTGTGCAGATCGAGCACGTGGACTGTGTCGAAAACCTGGAAGAAATTTTGCAAATTCCTTACGTGGACGGCTTTTTCTTCGGTCCGAACGATCTCTCCGGCTCTCTTGGGATGATCGGTCACGTCACCGACCCTGCGGTCACCGCCGAAATTGAAAAAGCGATCGCTCTCCTGCGTCGCCACAACAAGTATTTTGGGTTTGCCGTTGGGTATTCGCCCGAAGTCCTGCGCTATTGGTCTGCCTTCTCGCCCGACACCATCACGGCGGGCGCTGATTGGAATTTCATTTATGATGCGGGCGTCCAAAACCTCTCCAACCTCCGCCGCTTGCATTTGGGCGACGCGTAACAGAGTGGTTAGGATTGGTTTTGTGGGGATTTTTTTCGGGGAGAAACTTTTTTGAAAAAAGTTTTTTCTTGAAAGAATTTTTTTCTTGGAGAACCTTCTTGAAAGAAGGTTCTCCAAACCTCTCCAAGAACTTTCACCGCTTTTTTAGGTGACCCACCAAAGGAACTGCTTACACAGCGGTTCCTTTTGTTATGCTCTGCGTTTGGTGAAAGCGTTCGTGCAGTACAAACTCCCGCACGCTGTCGCTTTAGAGCGAAGCCAAAACAATTGCTCCCGCAAGCATTTTGGGACCCACGACCCAAAATGCTCACGAAAGTTAGTTTGATGGGGGATTTTTTTAGGGGAGAAACTTTTTTGAAAAAAGTTTCTCCCCTTACCCCTCTTCAAAAACTTTCACCGCCTTTTTTAGGTGACCCACCAAAAGAACTGCTTACACAGCGGTTCCTTTTGTTATGCTCTGCGTTTTGGTGAAAGCGTTCGTGCAGTACAGACTCCCGCACGCTGTCGCTTTAGAGCGAAGCCAAAACAATTGCTCCCGCTACCACTTTGGTACCACCACCCAAAGTGGTCACGAAGGTTAATTTACCAATGTCAAAACAACTTTTGCCTCTCCCCTTTGGGGGAGGTGGTTCGAGCGTTGGCGAGAACCGGAGAGGGCGTTAATAAAAAC
>JAZQXI010000125.1:0-61135 GCA_045632805.1 Eubacteriales bacterium
AAACTTCTTGCAAGAAGTTTCCCCCACAAAAACATTTCCCCCACAAAAATACCTCCCCGCAAAAACATCTCTCTTTCATTGTTAACCCATTGCAATTTTTGCACAACTATGCTATAATAATTGCAGAATGACGAAAGGGGATACTGCAATGAAGGATTATCTGACCCCCGACTATATGTTTGGACATTTTTGGGAGATCACGCCTACATTCCTTTCTTCCATTGGCGTGCGCGCGCTTCTGATCGACATTGACAATACGTTAGCGCCTTATGAGGTGGCAGAGCCGGACGAGCGGATACGCGAGTGGTTTGAGGGGATGCAACAAAGCGGCATCAAGGCGGCGCTGATTTCCAACAATCACGCACCGCGTGTCGAGCTGTTCAACAAAACGCTTGGTCTTGACGCGTACCCCGATAGCCACAAGCCCCGACGCGCCACGCTGGAAAAAGCCATGCAAAAAATGGGCGTGACACACGCCGAAACCGCAATGCTTGGCGACCAGCTCCTCACCGACGCTTACGCAGGCAAGCATATCGGGCTTCGCGCGATCATCGTACCGCCCATCAAGGACAAGACCAACCTCTTTTTCCGCTTCAAGCGGCTTTGCGAGCGGCCGTTCATCCGCAAATACGCCAAAGCGTACGGATACGCGGATTGGATGGCGTTCTGGAAGATCAAACGACACTAAAAACGCGGCACGTGTTGCCAAAATGAAAGGAATACACATGAATTACGCAACCTTCGGTCCCGGCGGAAACGGCGATTGGTTTTACGCCGAGGGCAAAAAAAGCACCCTGCAAAGTCCGGGGTGGCTCAAAGAAAAAGGACTTGACGCCTTTGAATACGAGGCGGGAAACGGGATTGCCGCAGGAGAGAGTACGCTGCGCGCGATCGGTGAGAAGGCACGGGAGCATGGGATCCTCATGTCTCTGCACACGCCGTATTTTATTTCTCTCTCGGGCGTCGATCCCGAAAAGAGAATGAAAAGTCTGGAATACATTCAAAAATCCCTTTGGGCGGCAGAGCTGCTTGGCGCTGATACCATCGTCATCCACAGCGGAAGCGCCGCAAAGATCTCCCGTGAGGAGGCAATGGCGCTCTCCTGCGACACGCTTGCGCACGTAGCGGAGTCGGTTGGAAATACGCCTATTCGTTTAGGCATCGAGACCATGGGAAAGGTCAACCAATTGGGAACCTTGTCCGAGGTTATTGAGCAATGCAAGGTCGCGCCGATTTATGCCCCCGTGGTGGATTTCGGACACTTGAACGCACGTAACATCGGCGGTGCGTTCCCCGATGCGGATAGCTACCGCCGTGTGTTCAACGAGATCGGTGAGAAGCTTGGCGACAGCTTTGCCAAAAATCTGCACTGCCATTTTTCCAAGATCGAATACACGGGCGCAGGCGAGAAAAAGCATCTGACGTTTGCCGACGAGACCTTTGGACCCGTATTTGAGCCGCTTGCCGAGGCGATCGTGCGCGAGAACGTTGCTCCCCGTATCATTTGCGAGTCTGCGGGAACGCAAGCGGAGGATGCGCTCTACATGAAAAACGCCTATCTGCGCCTTTGCGAGTGATTGGGGACGATGAGCGCAAAAAAACAACGCCGTTCCGTCCGGCATGCGGACGGAACGGTCACGGTTGCAAAATACAACTATATCTTCGGCGGTATCTTTGGTGCGGCGGCACTGCTTTTTCTGATCGCCGCTATTTGGGAGTCGATCTACCTTGCATTTGGGCTGATCTTGCTTGTCATTGCCCTGCCGTTTTTGATCTATGCGATCAATTACCGCGTGACCATGAACAAAGAGGGCATCACCGTGCGCAATTTCTTTCGGGTCACCACGCATTACGCCTTTTCCGATATCCGCGCGTACCGCGAAAATCTGCACTATACCTATCTGTATTTTGAGGACGGCAAGCACATCCGCATCAAAGACGAGGACGGCGAGGACGTGTTTCTCAACCGCCTGTTGCGCCGCGCGGAAGATGCGGGTGCTGTTAAAAAAAAGAAAACGAGCGGTTCCGCGCTTTATTGGGGGAACTGCTCACGCCCCGTTCAGCTGACGCTGTTTTTGGGTCTGATGTGGATGCTTGGCATTGTCTGCGCGGCGATTGCATTGATGTCGGTAAACGAGTTGATGCTTGACGAATCCCGGCTGTTACATCAGCACCAAACGGTGGTTTCGGTTTCGAGCGACGGGGAATGGATCACTCTGGATACCTCGGACGGGAGCTATCACATTGTGGATTCGGCGCTCGCCCCCGAACGGGATTGGAATGACTTGGAAGGTCACGGTATTACGATCCTGACGGATAGCAAAGGGGAGATGTATGCATTGACCGACTCCCGTGGAGAGGAATGGTTCACCTTTGAGGAGTATTACGAATCGAATTTTGGCGGAGCTCTCGGTGCGGCGATTGTATGCGGTGTGATCTGCTTGTTGCCCGTCGTGTTTACGGTGTTAGCACTTTTGGCATATCACGATCCCGAGCGTTTTTCACGTCTTTACGATGAATTTGAAACCATGGATTTCTGGAGGAAAAATTAACAATGAACGACATCAGAGAGGAATCTCTCAAAAAACATTATGAATGGAAAGGGAAGATCGAGGTGGTTGCCCGTTGCGAGGTCAACGACCGCAACGATCTCTCTCTTGCATATACGCCGGGCGTGGCAGAGCCGTGCTTGGTGATCCAAAAGGATCTTGACAAATCCTATGAGTTGACAAGACGTTCCAACCTCGTGGCGGTCGTCACCGATGGCAGCGCCGTTTTAGGTCTTGGCGACATTGGCCCCGAGGCGGGCATGCCCGTGATGGAAGGGAAGTGCGCGTTGTTTAAGACCTTTGCGGACGTAGACGCGTTCCCGATCTGTATCCGTTCACAGGACGTGGACGAGTTGGTTCGAACGGTCTACCTCATCTCGGGCAGCTTTGGCGGCATCAATCTCGAGGACATTGCCGCGCCCCGTTGCTTTGAGGTGGAACGAAAGCTCAAGGAGATCTGTGATATTCCCGTGTTCCACGACGACCAGCACGGCACGGCAATCGTGGTCGCGGCGGCGCTGATCAACGCTTTAAAGGTGGTCAAAAAGGAAATCGGGAAGGTGAAGGTCGTCATCAACGGAGCGGGAAGCGCGGGATGCGCGATCGGAAAGCACCTGCTCAACATGGGCGTTAAGGATCTGACCATGGTAGACCGTTTCGGGATCCTCTGTCGCGGTATGGAGGGGCTCAACCCCGCGCACGCGGAAATGGCAGAGTTGACCAATCAACGTTTCGCTACGGGCACACTTGCCGACGCGATGAAGGACGCTGACGTATTCATTGGCGTGTCCGCTCCCGGTGTGGTGAGCGAGGAGATGGTGCGATCGATGGCAAAGGACGCCGTGGTATTCCCCATGGCAAACCCCACCCCCGAGATCATGCCGGATTTGGCAAAGCGCGCAGGTGCCCGTATCGTTGGAACGGGTCGCTCGGACTATCCCAATCAAATCAACAACGTTTTGGCATTTCCGGGTATTTTCCGCGGCGCGTTGGATTGCCGCGCATCCTGCATCAATGAGGAAATGAAGGTGGCGACGTCCTATGCGCTGGCGGCGTTGATCCCCGAAGAAGAATTGACCGAGGAGAATATCATCGTTCCCGCTTTGGATCGCCGTGTCGCTCCTGCGGTGGCAAAAGCTGTAATCGAAGCCGCTTACGAGACGGGTGTCGCAAGGCTTCCGCGAGAGGAGTAACCCATGCAAAAAATGTATCCGTTACGCTTAAAAGGCATTACCAAGTCTCCCATCTGGGGCGGTAAACGCCTGCTTTTGGATTGGGGTAAGACCTCAGACGCCGACACGGTGGGGGAAAGCTGGGAATTGACCGTTCGCCCGAATGAAATGTGTACCGTGGAAAACGGACGCTTTGCGGGAATGCCGCTCGGTGCGCTGATCCAAACGCACAAGGACGTGATTCTGGGGGCTTCCTCAACGCCCGACGGTGAGTTTCCGCTCCTGATCAAATTCATCGACGCTGGGGACAAGCTCTCCGTTCAGGTGCATCCCGATGACCGTTATGCCGCGCGCGTAGAGAACGGACGTGGCAAGACCGAGATGTGGTACATCGTAGAGGCGGATGCGGGGGCGGAGATTGTTTGCGGACTTGCGGACGGCGTTGACCGCGACACGTACGCCAATATGGTGGCGGCGGGGGACACCGAAAGCGCCCTTAGACGCATCCCCGTACATGCGGGAGAAACCTATTTTATCCCCGCAGGTCTCCCTCACGCCATCGGTGGGGGAATTCTGATCGCGGAGATCCAGCAGAACTGCGACCTGACCTATCGCGTATTTGATTACAACCGCCGTCAAAAGGACGGGACGCTTCGGGAGTTGCACATTGAAAAGGCGCTTGACGTGATCCGTCCGTTTACCGATGCCGAGGTGGATGCCGTGCGCTATTCCAACGGCACAGATGCAAAAAACGGCGAATTGCTTGCCGATTGTACCTATTTCCGCGTAGAGCGCTTGTCGCTTGACGGTGCGCGTATGCTTTCTGCGTCCAAGCATATGCGCCACGTGCTTGCGCTTTCGGGAGAGATTGCGTGGGAATGTGACGGTGAAACGGGAATCATCGCGCGTGGCGAGAGCTGGCTCTTACCTGCGGCTTTGGGGGACGTATCTCTTAAAGGAACAGGCTGCTTGCTGATCTCTGCGGCGTACTAACCAATGGTATAAAAAACGGTGCTGTCTCTATGCCGAGGCAGCACCGTTTTGCGATTCAAATCAATCCGCCACCAATTCAATGGCGTCAAAATCGATGGAGTAGACCACCTTGGCAGCGCCCGCGATGGGAACGCCGACCTTGGATGAGAGCTTAACGGGTTCTTCGGGGGAGACGCCCGACATCAGCCACTCGCTACCACCGCCGAGGATCTTGTTCTCACGGCTGAGGAACTGATAGTGCAGGGTCAAAGAGCGCAAGGGACGATCGTATTCGCTTGCTACCGTTGCAAAGAACTGCATGCCCTCGCCCGAGCGGGTAAGGCGCAATTCGGAAAGCTTGAAATGCTTCATGATCGGTGTGTCCAGCTTCAAGTATGATGCAACCTTCGCCGTGGCGGAAATACTTCCAACAGCCGCCCCGCGGATGCGGCGGGTGATGCCGTAGTGATAGACCGCGCCGGGGTCGAGAGACTCTAACTTGTCTCCGATCACGGTGATGACCTTGCCATCCTTGTCCTTGAGTGTGACATCGATCTGAATCCCACGCGCCATGCGGTCGGTGTTGGGGTTTTCAATGTCAAGACCCAAGGAAAGAGCATAGGAGTCGCCCTCGCGCTTTCCGGCACTGCCACCCAAGGCGCGCACCTTCAAGGGAAGGGGATCCGGCTCAGGCTCTGCGGTCAATTCGTCCAGCATTTGTTTGAAAGCATCGTAATAGCACCACGTGTAGGTGGCTTCGGGGTTGCGGTCCTCCATGTAGGCAAACTCCATCAGCGCAACGGTAAACAAACGCAGATATTGCATGACCTCGCCCACCTGTCCCGCATCAATTCCAAGCGCCAGAGCGGTGGACCAGTAGGAACCGTCCAAGGCGCGGAAGCGGTTGCCGTAGCGCGCGTTGTAGCTTTGATATTCCTCGCTTTCGCGGTTGCGGAACGCCCCGATCATCGATTCCACAATAGAGGGGTCGATCACACCCGAGGAAACGTGACGGTAAAAGCTCTCGGCGGCATCGCTCTCCCAGCCCTGCGCGTCTGCTTCGGAAAGGAGCGCAAAGGAGAACTGCTCGTGCATGTTCAGATTTTCAACCAGCGAACACAGATCGATCTGCTTTTCGCGGTTGATGATATAGGGAGTGGAAAGAAAATCCGCGATGTCGCGTCTGACCTCGCCAATCCCTTTTCCAACGGCATTTTGAAATTCTGTTTCCATAATGTGATCCGACCTTTCCAACGAGTTTTAGAAAAAAAGCAGTATCTACTATTGTATTTTTTGAAAAAATATAGTATAATAAGATGCATCTATCATTATTATACACCGCAAAAGCGATTTTGGCAAGTCTTATTTGATTTTTTTGCAAAAAAGCTACCAATCGGAATACTTGCCCGGAAAGGAAAACGTTATGTATCAGATTTTGGAAAAACGCAGCTTAAATCCCACCGTGACCTTGATGCGCGTTCACGCGCCCTTGGTTGCAAAAAAAGCAGAACCGGGGCAGTTTATCATTTTGCGCGTGGATGAAAACGGTGAGCGCATTCCTCTGACCGTGGCGGATTTCGATCGCGATGCGGGAAGTGTTACCGTGATCTTTCAGGTCGTCGGAGCGACCACCGAGGCGCTTAATCACCTCGCTGTCGGGGACTGTTTGCATGATTTTGTCGGTCCCTTGGGTCGCGCGACCGAAACGGCAGGGCTTTCCAAGGTTGCCGTGGTTGGTGGCGGCGTGGGGTGTGCGATCGCGTATCCCGTTGCCAAAAAGCTCTTTGAAACGGGTGCCGAGGTGCATGCCATCGTCGGCTTCCGAAATCGCGACCTCGTGATCCTTGAAGAGGAGTTCTCCGAGGCTTCGACTCGCTTTGTGCGGATGTCGGATGACGGCTCGTGGGGAGAAAAAGGTCTTGTGACCGATGCTTTGCGCGCTCTGATCGAGAGTGGCGAGCAGTATGACGAGGTCATTACCATAGGACCTTTGCCGATGATGAAATTCGTTTGTAAGTTGACCCGAGAATACGGTGTTAAGACCGTAGCCTCCATGAATCCGATCATGATCGACGGCACGGGCATGTGCGGCGGATGCCGTCTTACGGTTGGCGGCGAGACCAAATTCGCCTGCGTGGACGGCCCCGAATTCGACGGACATCTGATCGATTTTGACGAGGCGATCGCGCGTTCCTCAATGTATAAGCCTTTTGAGAGGCAGGCACATGAAAAGACCTGCAACCTCTTTCGTAAGGAGTTGAACTGATATGCCGAATATGAATCCCAAAAAGAATCCCATGCCCTCGCAAGAGCCGCACGTGCGTGCGCACAATTTTGACGAGGTAGCTTTGGGTTACACCGAACAAATGGCGCTGGATGAGGCGGATCGGTGTTTGAATTGCAAAAATATGCCTTGTGTCACGGGATGTCCCGTCGGCATTGAAATCCCAAGCTTTATTCAAAAGGTAAAGGTGGGAGAATTTGAAGAAGCCTACCGCATCATTACCGAGTCAAGCTCGCTCCCCGCAGTCTGTGGTCGCGTCTGTCCTCAGGAGCATCAGTGCGAGAGCAAATGCGTGCGAGGCATCAAGGGAGAGCCTGTTGCCATTGGGCGTTTGGAGCGCTTTGTCGCGGATTACCACAATGCCAATATCACCGAATTGCCCACGCCCCCCGCATCCAACGGGCATCGCGTGGCGGTGATCGGTTCTGGCCCCTCGGGCCTTGCCTGCGCAGGTGAGCTTGCCAAAAAAGGATACCGTGTTACTGTTTTTGAGGCATTACATACGGCAGGCGGTGTGCTGGTCTACGGTATTCCCGAGTTTCGTTTGCCCAAGGCGATCGTGCAAAAGGAGATCGACACCTTAAAGGCGCTTGGCGTTGAAATTGCGCTCAATACCGTTATCGGAAAAACGCTTTCGATCGAGGAATTGCAAGCGGACGGCTTTGAGGCGATCTTTATCGGTACGGGTGCAGGGCTTCCGAGCTTTATGAAGATTCCCGGGGAAAATCTCAAGGGCGTGTATTCCGCAAACGAGTTTTTGACCCGCATCAATTTGATGAAGGCTTACCGCGCAGACAGCACAACGCCCATCCAACACGCGCGCCGTGTTGCGGTGGTTGGTGGTGGAAACGTGGCAATGGATGCCGCGAGAAGTGCGTTGCGTCTGGGCGCTGAAGAAGTCTTTATCGTGTATCGCCGTTCGCTGGATGAGCTTCCCGCGCGCCGCGAGGAGGTCGAGCATGCGATGGAGGAGGGCATCAAGTTCCTGATGCTCAACAATCCCACCGAGATCCTTGGAGACGAAAACGGTTTTGTGCGTGGCATGACCTGCATCAAAATGGAATTGGGCGAGCCGGATGCATCGGGCAGACGTTCTCCCGTAGCGATTGATGGCTCGGAATTCCTTTTGGAATGTGAATCCGTGATCATGGCGATAGGTACATCTCCCAATCCGTTGATCAAGTCCACGACACCGGGACTTGAAATCAACCGTCGCGGTGGTATCGTGGTTGCCGAGGAGACGGGAAAGACCTCTTTGGAGGGCGTTTATGCGGGCGGAGATGCTGTAACGGGAGCCGCCACCGTCATTCTTGCTATGGGGGCGGGTAAGACTGCCGCACGGGCGATTGATGAGATGTTGAAATGATCTCATAACGCATAAAACTTCCCACCATGTTCGCACAACCCCCACAGTAAAAGTTTTCGCCCGCCTTTTTCAAAAGGCGGCACGGATCCAACGCCGTGTGGCGTTGGTCGCGCTCTGCAGAGCGCGAAACACTTCTTTTGGCGTTTCTTTTTTGTGAACTTTTTTCTTTGCGCCTGCGGTGTCAAAGAAAAAAGTGGGTTATAGAGTTTGTAGCTGTTAGAGGGGCTGTCGCAATTGCTTGCGACAGCCCCTTAGAGTGTAGACAAAACTAACGAGTTTCCTCAGTTTGATGAAAGTTTTGATCAAACTTTTTCAAAAGTTTGTGGGGTGGAGGGGCAAAGCCCTCCTCGCTCTCCGCAGAGCGCGAAATACCTCTTTGGGCGTTTCTTTTTTGCGAACTTTTTTCTTTGCGCCTGCGGTGTCAAAGAAAAAAGTGGGTTATAGAGTTTGTAGTTGTTAAAAAAGGTGGTGAGTCAAATGCGAAAACGCATTTGACTCACCACCTTGGTTTTTGTTTTGGCGGCTAAACACCGCCATTTTTACCTCTTTAGAGGCCAAAAACAACAAATTTCCGGGTACGAAAAAGCCTACTGTCGCTTTTTTCGCGCAGGGGCTTTGTCAATGACTCAGCCCCACTTCTTCTATCATCGTGTATCACTGTCAGAATCCAATCCATCCATTGCCACTTTTCTTTTGACACCGCAGGCGCAAAAGAAAAGTTAACAAAAGAAAACGCCGTTTGGGGGATTTAGCGCTCTGCGGAGCGCGACCAAGGCTCCGCCTTTGGAAACCGCAAACTTTTGATAAAAGACACGCGCAAGCGCGCGATCAAAACTTTCGTCAAGCTGACGAAAGTCGGTGATTTTGTCTACAGTCTGCGAAGGGCGAGTCATTTGACTCGCCCGCGTTTTCTTATTTTCTCTCACTTGCAAGATACTGTCGCGGTGTTTTTCCGTGGCAACGCTTGAAGGAGCGGATCAGATTGCAGGTGTCTCCAAAGCCGCACGCCTCGGCACACTCTTGTTCACTTTTTCCTGCGCGAAGCATGCGGACCGCGTTTTTGACACGGCATCGCATCAGATAATCACCAAGCGTGCTTCCCGTGTACTTTTTAAACGCGGTCATCAAGGTCGTTCGTCCGACGCCCAAGCGCCACGCAAGGTTTTCGGCAAGGATCTTTTCGGAATAGTTCTCTCCAATGTAGGTCAGCGCACCTGTTACATAGTGGGGAACTGCCGACGAAACGGTTTCATCCTGACCCGAAAGCTCTAAAAGATGAGAAAGCAAACTCAAAATCAGTAACCGTTGACGAAACGGTTCCTTTTCGGCTTCGATCTCGCGGATTTTGCCTTTGTAGAACTCCGCTTGCTCCGTGTCCAAAGCGATCACTCTGCCGCTTTTGCCAAAGACTGCGCGCAATTGCTCCCATTCGGGAACGTAATCCGCGATAAATCCGTCCGAAAACAGAAGATTGAGACGGCTGTAAAAGGTGTCGGGATCGCGGTAAACGAAGTGCGGCGTTTTGGGACTTGCCAAAACGATGCGGCTCTCTGTCCCTTCCTGCACATGGTCGGAAACAAAGACTTTGACGTATCCCGTTAAAATCAAGCTGATCTCATAATAGTCGTGTGCGTGAAAATCCACCATCTGACTGCGATATCCCTCGTAGTAATCCACGTGGCAGGTCTCCCACGTACTACCAAAATGCATATTATCAAGATTGACGCCCATTCCGTCACCTCCTTTTCTCATATTCTATCACATTTTTGAATGATTTTCAATATAAAAACTCTGTTTTGATCAAAAAAATGAGAAAAATTGAACGATTTGCTATTTATATGAACGATTGTATATTGCAAAGCGAAAAAAGATGGTTTATAATGAAGATGAATACATTTGTATGGAGGCAAACTATGGCTCGCTTGTTTGAAGAACATATCAAGAGACGTATCAAGTCGCTTGACGGCGCGTGGAGCTTTCGTAAGGATCCCTTAAATTGCGGAAAGCGCACGGCATGGTATCTTGGCATTCCTTACGGAACGACCGTAGCGGTTCCGTTAGTATGGAACACGCAACAGGGGCTTCTGACCTACGAGGGCGTCGCTTGGTACGAAAAGAAATTTCACACTGCCGGCGGGTGCCTGCGCTTTTGCTTTGGCGCGGTGATGACCGATGCCGAGGTATGGCTCGACGGTCACTATCTCGGTTCTCACTACGGCGGATTTTCACAGTTCGATTTCATCGTTCCTGACGTGGAGGAAGGGGAGCACCGCCTCACCGTTCGTGTGGACAACACCTTTGATGCACACTCCATTCCGCAAACATGGGTGGATTGGTATCACTACGGAGGCATTCCGCGCGGTGTAACGGTAGAAACCTTGGAAGGGATCTGCATCCTTTCCAACCGATTGGAATACACGCTTTCAGATGATCTGACTGTTGCCGAATGCCGTACGGTGGTTGAAGTCTACAACGCCAAAAAGCGGCAGGGAAGCACCGAGGTTACCGTAGCGCTGAACGGTGAGAAGGTCACGCGGGATACCGTAACCGTCAAGGGCGGCAAGAGAATCGAGGTTGTACTTTCTTCCTTTACGATTGAAAATGTCAAACTTTGGGATATCGGAAAGCCGAATCTCTACAGCCTCTCCATCACCACCGAGACCGATGATCTCTGTGACCGTGTCGGCTTCCGTTTTGTAGAGATCGTTGACGGCAGGCCCCTGCTCAACGGAAAACCCGTAGAGTTCCGCGGTGTCAACCGCCACGAGGAGCATCCCGACTTTGGCTTTGCGTTCCCGGTTGGATTGATGAAAAAAGACATTGACCTGATGCTGGAGATGGGGTGCAACGCCGTTCGAGGCTCACATTATCCCAATTCGCAGGAGTTTGTGGATTTTTTGGATGAGACGGGACTGATGTTCTGGAGCGAGATCCCGATCTGGGGTTGCGGATTTTCCGATGAAGCGCTTGCCGACAAATTGGTGGTCAAGCGCGGCTTGGAAATGCACCGCGAGATGGTCAAATATTACTACAATCACCCCTGCATCATCTTCTGGGGACTCCACAACGAGATCCATTCCTACCATAAGGCGGCATACGCCATGAGCAAGCTCTATTATGAGTTCTTAAAGGCAAATGGCGGCAATCGTTTCGTGGTTTACGCATCCTGCCATCCCGATACCGATATTTGCTGGGAATTTTGCGACTTGATTTGCCTGAACCAGTATTTTGGCTGGTACTACGGCTACGAGGAGGACGCATGGGACAAATTCCTTGACCGATTTGTCGCAAAGATGGACGAGATCGGCATGTCGCACAAGCCCATTGTCATGAGTGAGTTCGGCTGCGCGGGACTGTACGGCTGTCACGACGACGAGGGAATCCTCTGGAGTGAGGAAAACCAAGCAAAGCAGCTCTCCCATTGTCTCACTCTCTTCCACAAGCATCCGCGTGTGGCGGGTAGCTTTATCTGGCAGATGTTCGATATGCGTACCTGCCTTGAAGCGGGACTTAACCGTGCCCGTGGCTTTAACAACAAGGGATTGATGAACGAATACCGCAAGCCCAAGCTTGCATACCGTGCGGCAAAGCAGCTCTATCACGCATTTGCCGAAGAAAAATAAATCAAAACAGAAAGGGAATATCGATATGAAACAGAACAGACCTGTTCGAGTGATCCAATTTGGCGAGGGCGGCTTTTTGCGCGGTTTTGCGGATTGGATGCTCCAGAAATTGAACGATGCAAATTTGTTTAACGGAAGTGTCGTGGTGGTACAGCCCATCGAAAAGGGAATGTGTGATCTGCTCACGGCACAAAACTGCGAATATACCCACATTATCCGCGGTGCCGAGGGGGTTGAAACAAGTAAGATCGATGTCATTTCGCATTGCGTCAAGCCCTACGAGGATTTCGAGGCGTATCTCGCTCTTGCCGACAATCCCGATGCGCGCTTTATCATCTCCAATACCACCGAGTCGGGCATCGAGTTCCGCGCGGATGACAAGATCACCGACACGCCCCCCGCAAGCTTTCCGGCAAAGCTGACGCTGCTACTCAAGCGCCGCTTTGAAAAGGGACTTGGCGGCTTTGTGCTTCTGCCTTGTGAATTGATCGACCGCAACGGCGACAACCTCAAAAAGACCGTACTGCAGTATGCACAGCTCTGGAATCTCGGTGCGGACTTCTGTGCGTGGGTTGAGAAGGAAAATGTGTTCTGCAACACGCTGGTTGACCGTATCAACACGGGATATCCCAAGGACGAGAAGATCGATCTTGGCTACGAGGACAACATGATCAACACCTCCGAGTTCTTCCACCTTTGGGTCATTGAAACCGAATATGACCTTGAAAAAGAGCTTCCGTTCTCCAAGGCGGGACTTAACGTCATCGTCACCAAGGATGCGCTGGAGCGTTACCGCACGAGAAAGGTACGCATCCTCAACGGCGCGCATACGTCGATGGTTCCTTACGCACTCCTATCGGGCTTTGATACTGTCAAATCCTGCATGGATGACGAAAAGATGAGCGGATTCATCCGTACCTGCCTCTTTGAGGAGATCATTCCCACCCTGGATCTGCCGCACGCGGAGCTTGAAGAATATGCCGAGAACGTACTGATCCGTTTCTCCAATCCTTACATCAAGCATTATCTCAGCGCGATCTCTCTCAATTCGGTCAGCAAGTTCAAGGTGCGCGTGTTGCCTTCCTTGCTCGAATACCGCAAGAGATTTGGTAAATCTCCCAAGAACCTGATCTTTTCCTTTGCCAAGCTGATCGAGTTTTATAAGCTTGGCACTCCGAGCGATGCTCCCGAGATCATCGAGAAGATGCAAAAGCTCTCCATCCGCGAGATTTTGGCAAATGCGGAATGGTGGGGCGAGGATCTCTCTTATCTGTGCGAGGAGGTAGCGGCAAATGCGGATCCATCCATCCGATAACGTAGAAGTCCGTGCCGACGGGCAAAAATACGCGTGTGCCGAGATCAAGGCAGGGGAGAACGTGATCAAATACGGCTTTCCCATCGGATCGGCAAAACGGGATATCAGCGTTGGAGAGAAGGTCTCTCCCGAAAATCTCCGTTCCAATCTCGCGGGAATGGGGGATTGGTATTACGATCCTGCAAAAACCGCGCCCGTTGGAGGGAAGAACGGAACGTTTATGGGCTATGTCCGTAAAAACGGCGATGTGGGAATCCGAAACGAGCTTTGGATCGTTCCCACGGTCGGTTGCATCAATGACGTAGCAAAAGCGCTGGCAGAGAAGAGCGGTGCCAAGGCACTCACGCACCCCTACGGCTGTTCGCAGCTTGGCGGCGACCTTGAAACTACCAGGCGTGTCCTGTGTGGCTTGATTCGTCATCCCAACGCGGGGGGCGTGCTGGTGTTGGGGCTCGGATGCGAGAACAACCGTATGGAGGATATGCAAAAAATGCTCGTGGATACCGACACGGAGCGTGTGCGTTTCCTCAGCATTCAGGATTGTGAGGACGAGCTTGCGGAGGGCATGAAGATCCTTGACGAGCTGAAATCCTTGATGCAAAAGGACGTTCGCACATCCGTATCGCTTTCCAAGCTCCGCATCGCGGTCAAGTGCGGCGGCAGCGACGGATACAGCGGCATTACCGCGAATCCCTTGGTGGGTCGCGCGATGGAGCTTCACTCGGCATACGGCGGAACGGTGCTTATGAGCGAGATTCCCGAGGTGTTTGGAGCGGAGCAGCTTCTGCTTTCGCGCTCCAAGGATCAAGCTACCTTCGATTCTGTCGTGGCGATGATCCGTGCGTTCCGTCAGTATTTTATCGACCACGGCGAGGGCATTGCCGACAATCCCTCTCCCGGAAATATTGCGGGCGGCATTTCCACTTTGGAGGAAAAGTCACTCGGATGCGTGCAAAAGGCGGGCAAGGTTCCGCTGTGCGGCGCATTGAACTTTGGCGAGATCCCCGGTGCCGACGGTGGCTTGTATCTGGTCAACGGACCCGGAAACGATATGGTTGCCGTGACCAATTTAGCGGCGTCGGGCGCTCACATGATTCTCTTTACCACGGGTCGAGGAACGCCCTTGTCCGCACCCGTTCCCACACTCAAAATCGCAACCAACACCCCTCTTGCCAATAAAAAGCCGCATTGGATCGATTTCAACGCAGGCGTGCTTTTGGACGGCGCGGATTGGGATGCGGAGGCAGAAAGCCTTTATGCGCTTTGCCGCCGCGTTGCAGAGGGCGAGGAATCCAAGAGCGAAGCAAACGGATATTACGACATTGCCATCTTCAAGGACGGCGTTACACTGTAAAGGAGCAAGCGATGAACGAATTCATCAGTCAATATTATGATGATTGTATGATCCTGACTCCCGATGACGACGCGCATTATTTCTTTGCATATTATGACATGCGCGCAACGGGCGAGACAGGAAAGCACCTGTGCCACCGCGTCTCCTTTATGGACCGCTTGCAAAAGGCGGAGGACGTGTGCGAGCTGGGATATCTGGAGGATCGGAATTTTATCAAATTTGCCGAGACCACCGCGTGGAACTTCCAGCAAGGTGCAATGCTTCAGTATCACCCCACAAAAGAGAACACGGTCTATTACAACGTCTGCGAGAACGGAAAATTCATGACCGTAACGCACAACTTCGTCACAGGTGAAAAGAAGTACACCGACCGTGCCACCGCATGCGTCTCTCCAAACGGCAAATGGGGCTTGGGTGTCAACTTCGGACGGATCTTCGCCTTCCGCCCGGGATACGGATATGCAGGTTTTACGGACGAGAACGCACACGTCAATGCGCCGCAAAACGACGGCGTGTTCCTTGTGGATATGGAAACGGGTAAGAGCCGACAGATCGTTTCCTATGACAAGCTCGCTCCCATCGCGGGATTTTCTCCGAACCAAAAAATTCTGGTCAATCACATCACCTTTAATACCGCATCCAACTGTTTCCTGATGCTCGTGCGCAACTTTATGACTCCCGAGGTCCCCGATTGGTCAACCTCGCTGGTTATTTCCGATTTAGAAGGAAACTGCCGCGCGATACTGAAAAACACCTATTTTTCGCACTATCTGTGGCTCTCCGAAAAGGATCTTTTGGCGCATTGTACCGTTGAGGGAAACAAAAAAAGCATGTACGTTATCGATGTGAATGCGGGAACATGGATCGAATACGATATGCCGTATTTCCACGGCTCGCACAACCCCGATATCCATTGCAACATGGCACCGGGGGGCAAATACATCATCGGAGACGGATACCCGATCGACGGGTATCGCTATCTGATGGCGTACAGCATCGAAACGGGCAAATCGCGCGAATTATTGCGCGTAAAGACCGTTACCCCCAATGACATCACCGACATTCGCACAGATCCGCACGCGCGATTTGTGTGGGGAGGGAAGTACATTACCTTTGATACCACGCATAACGGTAGACGTGAGATCGCACAGATCGACCTGAGCGGACTGGATTTTTAAGAATAGAGGATTAAAAAATGAGTGAACACCAATTTCCTAAATTTTATCAATATGAGGAGCAGCCTTGCCACAAGCTGTTGTATCCCAAAATCAAGCAACAATTGGCTTATGACGATAGTGCCGACTACCAAACGTGGAAGGAAAACGTGCGCGCAAAGTTCATGGAGCTTTCGGGACTTTCTTTGATCGAAAAAGAGCCTGTATGCGATCCCGATCTGCAGATCGAATACACCGAGCAGCGCGACGGCTACACCGAAATGCGTTTCACCTTCCAAAGTGAAGAAGGCTACCGCGTTCCGTGCTATCTGCTCATCCCCGACGGTAACAAGGAAAAATATCCCGTTGCCATCACTCTGCAGGGGCACTCCACGGGCTTTCACAATTCGGTAGGATACATCAAATATGAGAATGACATTGACTATCAGCCTCGCGGACAGTTCGGTATTCAAGCGGTCAAGCGTGGCTTTGCGACACTTTGCATCGAGCAAAGAGGAATGGGTGAGAGAAGACCCCGCATCAAAGATGGCGATTGCTACGATAATTGCGCTTATACAGCGATGCAGGCACTTCAGATCGGACGTACCATCCTTGCCGAGCGTGTCTGGGACGTTCACAAAGCAATCGATCTCTTGGAGACGTCTTTCCCCAAGTGCGACACCGAAAAGGTCGTCGTTACGGGCAATTCGGGCGGTGGTACAGCAACCTTCTATTCCGCTTGCTATGACGAGCGCATCAAGATCTGCGCACCCAGCTGTGCCTTCTGTCCCTACGAGGATTCCATCATGGCAATGTATCATTGCACCTGCAACTATATTCCCGGCGCATTTCAGTGGTTTGAGATGCAGGATCTTGCGTGCTTGATCGCACCACGTCATTTCAGCATTATTTCGGGTATTCGTGATAATATTTTCCCGATCGACGGTGTCAAGCGTGGATACGAGACCGTGCAAAAAATTTATGCAAAAGAAAATGCAACCGACGCGTGCAGTCTGACCGTTACTCCTCGTGAGCACTGGTGGTGCGAGGACCTTGTATGGGGTGAGATTCTGCGCGTTGCCGAAACACTCGGCTGGTAAATAAAAAGGAGAAACGAAGTATGAGTTACATTCAAAAGAATTTTTTGTTGACCAATCCTACGGCTGAAAAGCTGTATTTCGGCTATGCAAAGGACATGCCGATTTTCGACTATCACTGCCATCTGCCCGAAAAGCAGATCCTTGAAAACAAGCCTTTTTCCGACGTGTTTGAAATCTGGCTTGCAGGTGACCATTATAAGTGGAGATTGATGCGTAACTACGGTGTGGACGAAAAGTACATCACGGGTGACGCTTCCAATAAGGAAAAGTTCCTTACCTACTGCCGCGTTTTGGGAACGGCATTCGGTAACCCCTTGTATCACTGGTCGCAGGTCGAGCTTGAGGAGTTCTTTGGCTGTACCAAAGAGATCAATGTGGAGAACGCCGAGGCAATCTGGGATGAGTGCAACGCTTACATCCGCGCCAACAACGTTACCCCTAAATCTCTGATCGAAGGCTCCAACGTCAAGCACCTGTTCACCACCAACGAGGTGTTCGATGACCTGACCACTTTTGAAAAGATCGCGCAAAAGGGCTACAAGTTCACGGTTGCTCCCGCGTTCCGTGCGGATAAGATCATGAACATCGATGCTCCCTTGTATCGCACCTTCCTTGGAAAGCTGGAAGAGCAGACCCATCCCATCGCTACGGTGGAGGAACTGGAGGCGGCGCTCGAAAACCGCCTGCAGGCATTCCTCAAGGTGGGTGCTAAAGCAAGTGACATTGCCGTGGAGCGCGCGCTTCCCGTTACCACCCGTGAGGAAGCACAGGTTGTGCTTTCCAAGGTACTCGCAGGCAGAACTCCCGACCTTGCCGAGACCGAGATATTCAAGGGATATCTGACCTATTTCCTGATGAAGCTTTACGCAAAATACAACGTCGCAACCGAGGTTCACATTGGTGCGATGCGTAACAACAATGCTGTGATGCTTGCTAAACTCGGACTTGATACCGGCTTTGATAGCATTTCGGATACCAACAGCATCAGCGCCCTGTCCCGTCTGTTCGATCGCCTCAACAGTGAGTGCGCTCTTCCCAAGACCATCGTGTTCAACCTCAATCCCAAGATGAACACCGAGATCATGACGCTCATCGGCTGCTTCCAGAGCGCCGAGGCAAGAGGAAAGATGCAGTACGGTCCCGCATGGTGGTTCCTTGACAACAAGGTCGGCATGGAACAGCACCTGCGCGATCTGACCGCAACGGGGCATCTGGCTGTGTTTGTCGGCATGCTGACCGATAGCCGTTCGCTCTTGTCTTATCCTCGCCACCACTACTTCCGTCGTATTCTGTGCAACTATCTTGGCACGATGATGGAAAACGGTGAGATGACCACCGATATGGAGCGCGTCGGTGCCGTTGTGCGTGACATCTGCTTCAATAACTCGGTTGCATATTTCAATATGTAAGGAGAAATGACTATGAAAATCGGAATCTGCCGTAACATGAAAGAATGCTTGGAAGGGTATCCCCACAAAGCGGACTACGTTGAGATCAGCGCCATGGATATTCTCGGTGCGCAAAAAGAGATCTATCCCGAGTTCAAAAAGGCAGTAGATAAGGGTGAGATCATCACCTATAGCTGTAACGGTCTTTTCCCGGGTGATGTCCGTTTGACGGGAGATGTCAATTGGGATACGGTCAAGGCGTATTGCGATGAGACCTTCTATAAGTTGGCAGAGGTCAAGATCCATATGCTGGTGTTCGGTTCGGGCAAGGCAAAGCACGTTCCAGACGGATTTGACCGCCAAAAGGCATGGGATCAGCTCTACGAATTGGGCGCACTCCTTTCCGATACCGCAAAGCAATACGGACAGACCGTTGTAGTCGAGCCGTTGAGCTATAGCGAGGTCAATATCGTCAATACGGTGGATGAGGGAGCGGAATATTGTAAGGTGGTCAATCGCGACAATTTCAAGCTTCTCGTTGATTTCTATCATTTTGATAACAACGCCGAGGATTGGGCGTCTTTGGAAAGAAACCACGATCTTCTGGCGCATGCACACATCGCAACGCAAAAGGAAAGAACGAAACCCAAGACCGAAGAAGAATGGAAATTCTTCGAAAAATCCATCAACGCTCTGCGTGCTATCGGATACACGGGCAACCTCAGCTTTGAGGGCGGTTTCCATGAAGCAAAATTCATGAGCGAAATGGCAGAAAGAATGCAAGCCATCGCAAAACAGCCATTGTAATAACAAAAACGTCTCTCACTCTGAAACGAGCGGGAGACGTTTTTGGTTATTTGGTTCTGACCATTTTCCCTTTGGCAAACGCATCAAGGAGTCGGGTGAAGAGGGGAATGCGGAGCAAAAAATACAGGATCATCGCGCCGCCCACGTTTAAGATCAAGTCATCAACGTCACAGGAACCGACCATAAACGCAAATTGAAGCGCTTCCACTAAGGAGACGCTAAGAGCGAGGGTTGGCAAAAAGAAGTACCAATGTTTTTGCGCTTTCCAAAAGCGAGGAAGAAAGAAGGCAAAGGGCATAAACGCGCACATGTTGCCAAGAAGATTGAGCAGCATATAGTAGCTGTTAACGTAACCGTGCAAAAAGCCTTGAATATAGACCTGGTAAATACTGCGGAAGGGTTGCATGTTCACAAAGCGACTCATGTAGTAGTCGCGCCCACCGTCGGGATCATCGGAGAGAAGCGCATTTCGCCCCATTCCTTTATCCAAAAGGGTAAAGTTAAAGAGCATGTAGAGATAAAGAGCAAAAAAGAGCCACATCAAAACAGTCATCACGCGTCCGTTCTGCGTGCGATCCAAGTACAGCAATCCGCCAAGATAGAATAGTGTACAGATCAACAGCATCAAAAACAAACGGAAGATGGCTGACTTCGGAAATTGATCGGCATGCAGATGCACCTGCCACTCGGAAAAGGCGAACAACAGCAAAAAGAGGGAAGCTGACAAAAACACCCAAAATTCAGCATGCCGCCAACCGGCTTCAAGCGGCTTGATCGGATTTTTCATATGCGTACCCCCTTTCTGATTCTATGTAAAAAGTATAGCAGAAAACGCGCAAAAAGTCCATAGCTTTTTCGCAAAAAAATAGGTCTTTACAAAAAAGAATCTTTGTGCTATAATAAAGCTGACAGAATTTTACTGCGAAAGGAATTTTGATTATGGATACGACGTTGGTCATTTTGGCGGCAGGGCTTGGCAGCCGCTTTGGCGGAAATAAACAGATCTCTCACGTAGGACCTCACGGTGAGATTTTGATGGAGTATTCCATTCACGATGCCATTGAGGCGGGTTTTACGCAGATCGTCTTTATTTTGAAGGCGGATATGGTTGATATGATCCGCGAAACAATCGGCAAGCGCTTGGAAGGGAAGGTACGAGTGGACTACGCTGTGCAGGACGACAGCACGCTTCCCGCATGGTATCACAAGCCCGAGGACCGCACAAAACCCTTTGGTACGGTTCATGCCGTGCTTTGCGCGTCTGACGTGATTCAAGGCGCATTTGCAACGGTCAATGCCGATGATTATTACGGCAAAGAAGCATTTAAGATCATGCATGATCTGCTTCTTTCTCTCAAGGACGCAAACGATGCTTCCATGGTGCCGTATATCCTTGGCAACACGATGAGTGAAAACGGCGGTGTCACGCGCGGAATCTGCAAGGTAGCGGACGGCAAGCTCGTTGATGTTGTGGAAACCAAAAACATTGAATACGCGCCCGACCGCTCCATCGTCAGCGATAACGGCTCTCTTCAAGGGGATGAGATGGTCTCCATGAACATGTGGGGCTTCCACAAGGATCTCCTTGTCCGCATGGATCAGTATTTTGAGGACTTTTTGCACGCCACTCCCGCCGATGACATCAAGGCGGAGTGTCTGCTTCCTATTATGGTCGGTGAATTCCTTGCAAAGGGGGACTTTACCGTTACCGCAAAAGCATCTCCCGACAAGTGGTTTGGCATCACCTATCAAGCCGACCGTGAGGTTGTGATGCAAAAGCTGGAAGAGCTGCACAACACGGGTGCATATCCCGAAAAGCTGTTTTAATCAAAAAAAGGGTGTTTCATAGTGAATTTGCACCACTTTGTGCTGTCCGTACAAAGTGGTGCAGTTCATTTGAGACACCCCCTATTTTTTTAACAATCCCAAGATCCATGCGCGGTCCTCGCGGTCAAGTGAGCCGGAGAGCAACAAAAAAAGAAGATAAAGAACTAACAGCAGAATTCCGTGGACAACAAGGGAGCAAACAAGATCTCCAAAAAGTAATCCGGTTTTAGAAAGGAACAAACGCGTCAGCGCCGTGGCGCATACAATAGAGATGAGTGGCTTGTAGATCCATTTGAATAAGCGTACAGGCGTTTGGCTGATGCTCAAAAGATGTGTTACACTGCAAACGGTGTTGAAAAGCTCCGAAATATAGACCGTTGCAAGATAGCCGCGAATTCCCATACGCGGAATCAAAAACGAAACCAGAATCACCGAGATCAAAGCATCCGCAATATTGATCTTCATCGAAAACACCTGCTCGCCAAGTCCCTTCATCATGGCATCGGTTGCCGTGTCTACGTACATGATAGGGATCAGAGGTGCCAGTACGCGGATGTAATAGCCCGCATCGGTGTTGGGATAAAGAAGGGTTCCAAGCTCGTTTGAAAAGGTAATCAGGACTCCCGCAACACCAATGGAAAACAGCATGGAAAGAGACCAAACACGCGAAATCATGTACTGCACGTGCCGACGGCTATTCTGTATCCCCGCTTCGGCAAGCTCAGGCACCAGAAGCCCTGAAAATGAGGAGATCAGCGCGGCGGGATAGAGGATCACGGGGAGCGCCATACCTTGGATGCTTCCGTATGCGATCAAAGCATTTTGATGACTGGTCCCGCTTTGTCGCAGTGCGTGGGGAATGAGAATATGCTGTAGCGTAATCAGTCCCGAACGGATATAGGCGGTAAAAGCAACGGGCAGACTGATGGAAAGCAGCTTTCGCCCTTCCAAACGACCGCTGTCACGGTCTTGGACGGCAAAGTGCTTGCGGCGGTCAAGGCGATAGAGTAAAAACGCGGCGGAAAAGGAGAGAATCTCCGCCACAGCTCCCCCTGCCACCAAGGCACAGCAGGTGCTTTCCACGTCACGGGCGAATACGGCGGTCAAAAGATAGACGGTCACACCGATCTTAACTGCCTGCTCCATGACCTGTACGGCGGCATTTTTGTATGGACGGCGCACCGCCGTAAAATAACCGCTCCAAGCAGAGGAAAGAGCAATCAAGGGGAGCGTCAAGGAAAGCAAACGGAGAGAGGAAACGGTTCGTACGTCGCGCAGGCAAAGCGTTCCGATCGGTTCTGAAAGAGAAAACAGCAGGACGGATGCCAACAGACCGAAAAAGAGTGTATACACTGTGGCGCGCTTCATCGCGGGAAGGATCCGTTGCGGCTTGTTCGTTCCGACGGAATCCACTACAAGGCGCGTCACCCCCAAGTGGATCCCCGAGGTCGCAAGTGTCAAAGCGAATCCGTAGACTCCCGAAAGCAGGGAAAACAGCCCCATTGCTTCAGCCCCCGCGCGTCCGGAAATATAGACTTGAAAGCAGACGCCAACCGTCCGCATCAAAAGGGAAGCGGCGGTTAGCAAAATGGCATTCCAAAAAAGCTGTTTGGCATGTGTTTTCATAGGGGGATTACACCTCATCACGGATTATCAATCTATTGTATGAGCAAAAGAAACGGAATATTTGTAATTTTTCGGCGCTTTTTGTGCGAGATCATAAAATCTTGAAAAATATAAAAACAGATATTGACAAAATACGCCGTCTGTTATATGATATATACTGTTTGAAATTTATATAAAGGAGAAAATGTAGTATGACGATTCACATTTGTGAGCTGTGCGGATATGAGTACGATCCGCGCATGGGAGACGTTGACAGCGGAATTGAGGAGGGAACGGATTTTGAGGATCTTCCCGCCGATTGGGTATGTCCCTTGTGTGGGGCTTCCAAGGAGGATTTTACCGAAGAGAGTCGCGAAATAGAAGAGGAATATTAAACAGACAAAATGCGTGGGAAGAACAATCTTCACACGCATTTTTTCAAAAAGTGTTGAAAAATGGAAAAAAATGTGATATAATAATTTATTATGAGTCGAAAGCTCGAAAAATACGCAGATATACGTAGGAGAGAAGCCTTATGATCCGCGCTTTACCGAACATCATCACCTCCTTCCGCATCCTTGGAACACTGGTGCTGTTCTTTTTGGAGCCGCTGTCCCCGGCTTTTTACATCATCTATACTTTGGCAGGAATCAGCGACGTGCTGGACGGATGCATCGCCCGTGGATTTCATCTGACGAGCGACCTTGGCGCACGCCTTGATAGCATTGCAGACATCCTGTTTTATGCCGTGATGCTATTTAAGATCTTTCCCGTTTTGTGGGCATTGCTTCCCATCGGCATCTGGATTGCTCTGGCATGCGTGCTTTTGATCCGCTTGGCATCTTATATTGTGGGGGCGATCAAGTATCATCGCTTTGTTTCCATTCATACCTATCTCAACAAGATCACAGGACTTTCCGTGTTTGCAGCACCCTATTTCATTCAATTGCCCGAGACCATTGCGGTCATCCTTTGCGGAACGGTTTGCGGCATCGGCGGTGTTGCGTCTTTAGAGGAACTGATCATCCATCTGCGCTCCAAGGACTACCAAAGCGCACCCAAATCGATTTTTTGTCGGAACAGATAAACCTGAAATGACTGCTTCAAAAAACATGAGGCAGTCCTTTTTATCAGAAATGAAAGGAAAGAACGAACATGGCAACGCTGCATTTTTTAGGTACCTGCTCGGGGACTGAACCGATGGTGGGAATGCATCACACCTCTACTGTGTTAGAGGTCAACGGAAGCTATTATTGGTTTGATGCGGGGGAGAATTGCTCCTACACCGCCTATCTTTCGGGAATTGACGTACTGAAAACGCGCGCAATTGTATTTTCGCATATGCATATTGATCACACGGGCGGTCTTGCCAATCTGTTCTTTTGCATTCAAAAGATGATCGCTTTGGGGAAGGGAAATCCTGCATATGATCCGATTGCGATCTATGCCCCCGACCTTGAGATCATCCGTGCCGTCAAATGCGTGGCAAGCACGAATCGTTGTGATTCGCTCCGCTTTTCAACCGAGGACATCCAAACGAAGGACGGCTTGTTGTTTGAGGACGAAAACATCCGTGTGACCGCGCTCCATAACCGCCATCTCGGAGAGGACGGTACAAACGGATGGCACTCCTACTCCTTTTTGGTGGAATGTGATGGGAAGAAGATGATCCTCTCCGGTGACGTGGCGTCTCCCGAGGAGCTGTTACCCTTGATGAAAGACGGATGTGACCTGTGGATCATGGAAACGGGGCATCATAAGGTAAAAGATGTTTGTGATTTCGCACAGGCACACGCCATTCCGCACCTGCGCTTTACCCACCACGGGCGCGAGATCATCGGTGACCGCAAAGCGGCAGAGACCCTCATCCGTTCCTATCCGTTTGATATTAAGCTTGCCTATGACGGGATGACAGAGGAGATATAATACCAAAAGAAGTCCTACCCGCTCCATTGGCGTTGGTAGGACTTCTTGGTCGAATCTCCAAACACCGTTCACACAGACTCTATCGGCACAGTGTGAACGATGTTAAATTGTCAATAAAATCGGTCAAGGCTTCAGAGCTTGATTGATTTCAAGTCCAAAGGCAATGCTGACAAAATTTTGTAAAGAGGAACCCTCTGAAACGAGTTCTCCTGCGGCGATATCCTCCTCCGTGATCTTGGCGTACAGGATATGACCGTATTTGGCACGCTCGTAATCATATTGGATATATATGGAGCCGTCTGCACCTTCGGTCATGTCCGGGTAGGAAACCTTGTTGCGTGAATCGATGGTGAGCCCACCATACCAGGTCTTTCCGTCATCGTCGGAGAGGAATACTGTCAGATCATAGCGCGTGGCAGTCTCGGTATCGATGGTTTTGCCATGCTTGATCAAGATCAGCCTGCCTGAGGCGAGGCGACGAATGCAAAAACGGGAGCTGGTATGTGCGATTTCGGATTCAATTGGGGTGCTCCACGTAAAGCCTTTGTCTGAACTTTGTGCAATGTAAAGACCGTCGTAGGTGCGGCCGTACATGGTCAGTGTTCCGTCTTCTTGCTCAACCACCATATGCTCATCAAAAGCAGTATTTGGGAACACGACCATGCCGCGCGCTTCCCACGTCTTGCCTTGATCGGAGGAGGCATAGACCCATGCGCCGCGTTCATCATCTAATTCACGGTAGCAATTGTTGAATTGAGCACTGATGGCTTTTCTGGGCCATAGCGAGACATTCATCAACCACGTTCCGTCAGAGAGGACGATCGGTTTATTGAGGGACATTCCATAGGAAATGTATACGGGATCGGTCCAGACGAGTGTCTCTGCATCGGGATTATCACAGCGGATGTACCAGTTACTACTTTTTCCATCGAACTGTCCTAGACTTTGATTAAAGAAGAGCCAAAGTCGCCCCAACGGGTCCAACCAAAGGTTTCCTACAATGGTAGAGCGTGCTAACGGAAGCTCAGCACTGTGGGGATCGATCACAAGGATGGGATCGCTCCAAGTTGCACCGTCGGTGTCGCTTTTTGCAACTACAAAGAATGCTTCCTCGCTGTCGCCGCCACCGACCCAGCAACTAAAGAGTCGTCCTCCGTTTGTGCGCTCGATGCCAATGGTCATGGCGTAGTCGAGGTTATCGTAGCTATATGCGGGCAGAGGAGAGGTGTTGATCACGGGCGTTGCTTCGCCCAGTGCCAGTATTTCGGGGGTAATGGTTGCACTTGTAGAGGAGTACAGGCGTTGCGAGGGATCGGAGCCATTGTAATAATTGAGCTGGTCTGTGGCGTAATTCGAGCTAACCTCGGTTGCGCTGAGCTCACGGTCATAAAAACGGATATCGTAGTATTCGCACAGAGCAAGGCGACTCTCCGTTCCGGAATCATCGTTGAGAATGAGGGTGTCGGATGTAAGGAGTGCAGTTGCCGCCGCGCGTGTAACCTCTGTACCGTTAACGTAGAGAATAGCTTCTCCATTAAGCTTAAAGGTTACTGTAATGGTCATGTTGTAAGGAAGATCGCAAACGTGAATCAGACGTTCAGCACTCTTTCCTCTCCAAAACTGAAGCTGCTGATTGTATTTGTTGTAGTAGATTGTGCATTTGTCGTTGCGGCTCCAAAGGAATGCTGGATTGGGCTTTGCCACGGAGGATGCAATGTCAAAGCTACCGATAGCCAACTCAATGCTGAATTCCTTTTGTCTGACAAGTTCAGCAAGCGTTTCAGGAAGGATTACAGCATCTTTGTCGATGGCGTAGGAATATCCCGTCCAAAAGCCGTTGTCCAGAGGAACAGAGGTGATGGTGTTTCCGTTTCCGCTCAAATCGTACCAAGAAGTTGAGTTCTTGTCAAGATTGCCGTTTGCAGTATTGATTTTGCCACTGTAGTGAGCAAACAAATTTTGTGTAATATAGTTTTCCAATTCGATGGGCTCCTCCTCGCTGGCTTCTTCATAGATCGCCGTGTAAGTCTCATTGACTGCCCCTACGGTGATGGTTGCGGTGCGCTCACGACTCACAACACCGCGAACACTGTTTTGCCAATATGCAAAGGGAATTCCGTTGACATCTGTTGAGGGAGCGGTAATTTCAACCGGTGTACCTTTGAGATACAAGCCACTTGTGCAACCGTCAGATGTCAGTGTTCCGTTGGTCAAATTGATCTGATAAAACTCGCCGTTGGCAGGACGATCTGTGCGGTAGTTAAAGTATGTCTGGGCGGATGCTCCGTAGTCCAACAGATCCGACAGCAGTGCAGTCAGATTTTGATCGCTTGAGCCGACTGCGGTTTTTCCCAACATATTGTAGGCGTATTGCAGAACGCTGTATTTTTTTAGATTGCTGTAGTAGATCTCGCCGTTAATCCGCAGAAAAGCGCGAGCGTAAATGTCATCGGTCATTTGCTTTGCCGCGAGTTCCTTGTATTCAAAAACGTAGTATTCGGAAGCTTCAATTACGGTTTTTCCTGAGGTTGAAAGTGCCAAAGCCTCGCTACCGAGTTCGTATGAGGTTGAAGGATTTGTCCAGAATAACATGCCGAAATCCTTGTTCGAAATCGTTGCGGGATCTATGTCTTTCAAAGATACCGCATATAAAATCTGTACGTTTTCTTCAAATTGTAAATTGCAAAAGTCGATCGAAAGCATGGGAGGAGAGGTGGGGCTTAACGATTCGGCGCTTACGAACATTATCGCATTCGAAAAAAGCATTGCTACGCAGAGAACGAGTGTGAGTGCTGTTTTGTTTTTCATCTTTTTCATCCTTTCTTGATTTTTGAGCATGAAACCGGATCCCATTCTCCGGGGTTACTTGGCAAAAAATCACCGGAGTCGATGCCGGAGGCGCGGATGACATCCTCGCTGTCAAAATATATGACTGTCATTTTTGCCGATTCATAAGGCTGGTGTTTGCTTCTTCTTTTCATAATAAGTTCTCCTTTCCTATAATTATCTTTATTATATCAGATAGGATTTGAAATGGAAATTGCTAAATATATTCAAAACATTGACTAATATACTGCATTGTGCTATAATAACAATGAGGTGATAAAAATGCAAGAAGTTTTTTCAAAATGTATGGAAAGTGAAGGATTGCGTTTTAAATATGCGCGCGGAATGCGGGATATCAAGGGACGGGAATTTCATCTGTACCATGAATTTTTGCTGCTTAAAGCCGGTGATGCAGAGTTGATCTCCGATAAAAACAGAGTCCACCTTCTTCCCAATACGCTTGTTATTATCCCGCGCGAGCAATTTCACCAGTTTGTAGTATATGGCAGAGAGGAAAACTACTGTCGTTGTGTGGTCAGTGTTGAACATTTGCCTCGTTTTTCTCCTTTGTTGGATGCTAAGATAAGGGACGTACATGTACTGCATGCGGGGAAGGAAATCGTAGCACTTTTTGACGAAATGATTCAAGGAATGCATCTATATTCTACTGAACAGGAGCGCACGTTTTTTTTGGATGCAATGGTATCATTACTGTTATTGCGACTGGATACACCGACAGAATCGGTGTCAACTGAAACGATACAATCCTTTAACCGCATTACCTATGAGGCGTTGCAATATATTGATACACACATCACGGAGGCAATTAAAATTTTGGATATTGCTACACACATCCATATATCAGTTTCACGCTTGAATCATGTGTTCAAGAAGGATCTGAATATATCGGTGCATTCCTATATTTTGAAGAAAAAGCTTATTTTCGCCAATCATAGAATTAGCATGGGAATTCCGCCCACCAAGATCATCGAAGAGTGTGGTTTTTCGGACTATTCGGGATTTTACAAGCAGTATGTTAAAATGTTCGGGTGTACTCCTTCCGGCAAAAACGAACAGAAGAAAAAATATCAAAAAAAGAAAAACAACTTTTCACAAAGAGACGATTGAAACACACCGTTTCATATAAAAAATAAGTGGATGAGTCAAATGCAAAAAAGCATTTGACTCATCCACTATATACATTCTATTCTTCTTATTCTTCATCAAGCTCCGCCTTCTGTTTCCTGCCCACGTCCTTACTATACTGCATAATCGATCCGCGGACGATGGTACTTGATCCAAAGCGGCGGCGGATGCCGTCGATGATCTTGTCAAGCTCTTTCTCGCGGTCTTTTTTTTCATCGGGGAAAATCGATAGCTGGGTGTTGTCCTCGCGGGTCAATTGTGTCAGTGCAAGCCCCAAAAGGCGCAGAGGAGTGCGGCGATCCCAAAGCTCCGAAAAGAGCTTTTTTGCCACCTCATAGACTTCGGAGGTAATATCTGTGGGGGAGAGCAAGGTTTTTTGATGCGAGCGGTCACGGAAATCGTTGCCGCGAATGGTGACCGCGACACAAGACGCGCGGCAACCGTCGTTTCGCATGCGCGAGGTTACGCTGTCGGCAAGTGCCAACAGTACGCGGTGTGCTTCCTCAACGGTCACAACGTCCTCGGCAAGGGTCGTTGAGTTGCTGTATCCCTTCGCTTCCTCGCTTTCGGATAGCACGGGGGAGTCATCAATACCGTTTGCATAACGGAACAGATGGTCACCCATTTTGATTCCGAACATTGTGCGCAAACGCTCGGGCGAGGTTTTTGCAAGCTCACCAATGGTCAGAATCCGTGAACGGATCAGCTTTTCTGCCGTGGCGCGTCCAACCGTAAAAAGGTCTCCCACGGGGAGTCCCCACATTTTTTCTGCAATTTCGTTTGAAAAGAGCGTGTGAATGCGATCGGGCTTTTCAAAGTCGCTTGCCATCTTGGCAAGGAGCTTGTTTGAGCCGATCCCAATGTTTACGGTGAACCCAAGCGTGTCGCGAATTTCGTTTTTGATCCGCGCGGCAATCTCCAAGGGATCGGGATAGAGGCGGGAGGTGCCGCTCATATCCAAAAAGCACTCGTCAATGGAGACCTGCTCCACCACGGGCGCGTACTTTTGGCAGACTGCGATAAACGCGCGCGAGGAGGTGTGATAGAGATGAAAATCGGGGGAGGCGAGATAGAGGTGCGGACATTTTTTGAGCGCCTGCGCAATCGGCTCTCCCGTTTTGATGCCGAATTTTTTGGCGGGAATGGATTTGGCAAGGATCACACCGCGCCGCGCTTCACGGTCGCCCCCAATTGCGGAGGGGATCAAGCGCAGATCGGGTTCACCGTTTTGACAGCGCCGTGTTGCTTCCCAAGAGAGAAAGGCGCTGTTGACGTCTACGTGAAAGATCAATCGTTCCGGCATCGCGCCTCTCCTTTCTTGTTATCTCTTTGCTCCCGCCGTGGCAGTGCTTTTGCAAAATTCTTCAATGATTACCCGTTCACAAAACGGGAGCTTTTGCGTGCCGATCAATTGGTATTCCTCATGGCCTTTTCCCGCAAGGAGCAAAACGTCACCGTTTTTTGTTTCCTCCAAAGCCTGCAAAATAGCACTTTTGCGGTCGGGATTTCGCCAATAAGGGGTATTCGTTCCTTCAAACGCGGCGGCGATTTCATCAATGATTGTATCCGGATCTTCGCGCCCGGGATTGTCCGAGGTCAAAAAACAGAGATCGGCAAGTGTTGCGGCAGCCTTCCCAATCGATGTGCGGCGCAATTGAGAACGCTCACCGACAGAGCCAAAGAGACAGATCAGGCGTCCTTTGACATATGGGCGGAGTGCGGAAAGGATCTGCCGCATGCTCTCTCCGTTGTGCGCGTAGTCGATCACGGCAACAGCTCCCGAGGGGAGAGGAATACACTCGCAACGCCCGACAACCGACGCGGTGGAGAGTGCGTCGGCTACGTTTTTTAGGGGGATTCCAAAAACACCGATCGCCGTACTTGCGGCAAGGAGCGCGTTGGATGCGTTACATCTGCCCAGCAGCGGAAGAGAGACGGAAACCGCCCCTTTTTTGTGCATCAAGGAAAAGGTAACGCCAAGGTGCCCGTTTTTCCAAGTTTCCTTAAGGTCTGCAGCGTAAAAATCTGCCGTTTTTTCGGTAGAACAGGTCAAAAGGCATGGCGCACTTGATCCCGCTACCATTTCCGCGGCATATGGATCATCGTCATTAAAAATGACATTTTGCAGGTCAAAATCGGTAAACAAGCGATGCTTACACGCCTTGTAATGTTCAAAATCGGGATGCTCCATGGGACCGATATGATCGGTATAGAGATTGGTAAAGAGCGCGGTTTCAAAGTGCGTTCCGTCCACGCGCTTTTGCATCAGCGCCTGTGAGGAGACCTCGATCACGGCGGTGTGAACGCCTGCATCAAGCATCTCACAAAGCGTTTTTTGAAGTGTTACAGCATCTGGAGTGGTATTACGGAGCGGCTTTTGAACGTTTTGGTAGAGCACTCCGTTGGTACCGATGTATCCCGTGGGGATCCCATTTTGGTTGAGAATATGAAACAACAGATGTGCCGTGGTGGTTTTTCCCTTGGTTCCCGTGATTCCGATGAGGTGCATTTTGCGGGAAGGATGACCGTAAAAGCGGCATGCGAGGTTTGCAAGTGTCATACGGGTGTCATCTGTCAGAAGCACCAAAGCATCCGAGGGAAGGGAAAGCGGACGACTTGCCACAAAGACGCGGCAACCGTTTTCATACGCACGAAAGGCAAGGTCATGCCCGTCGGCACGTGCTCCTTTGATGCAAACAAACACGCTCTCGCCATTTGCCAAGGATGTGTGTTCGGTAATGGAGGAGATCTCAAAGTCCACCGTCGGAATGACTTTCATTACCCCTTCGAACAGCTCGCGCATTCTCATTTGGACGCCTCCGCGCGGTCAAAATCCGCAGAGAAGCCAATCGGCTCTTTATTGCACGAGAGGATGGTGCGGTACGCCAACACATCAAGTGAATCGACAAAGATATCGCCGCCGAGTCCCGCTTTTTTCAGTAGCGACAGCTCGGTGCATCCCAAAACCAAGCGCTGACATCCGCGAGCGCAAAGGGAATTGGCAACGCGCAAAAACGCTTCAAGATCGGGGGATTTATTTTGTTTGATCTGATCGTAAATGATCGAGGTGATCACCTCCTGCTCGCGTTCATCCGGTGTCAGAACGCGTATCCCATGCGCACGCGCGATCTGCTCGTACGCACCGGAACCAACCGTTCCCTCGGTGGCAAGCAGTCCCACGGTATCAACGCCTTGACGGGATAGGTGCTTGACCGTTTCTTCAATGATGTTGAGAATGGGGACGCGGCACTGACGTGCGATCCCATCATAAAAATAGTGCGCTGTGTTGCAGGGGATGACGATCAGATCAACTCCCGCGCGCTCCAATCGCTGTGCTTCTTCGATCATAACGGGTAACGGGTCTTTTTCGGATCTTCCCAAAATAAACGCCGTTCGGTCGGGAGTCGAGGCGCGGCTGCTGATGAGCATGTCGATGTGATCACCGTCACGTAAGGCTTTGGTGTGACGGTTGAGCAGCTCGCAAAAATAGACGGTGGACATCGGTCCCAAGCCTCCAAGGACACCAAGCAGGATATTCGGTTGCTTCATAGGTATTCCTCCTTTGGTGTTGGAATTACGGGGACATCCTCGCCAAACCATACGCGGTACATTTCTGCCCGGTCGGCAATGACGAATCGGGATTCCAGTTCCTCATGACAGCCCCATACAAGATTGGCGTATTCCTCAGTTCCCGGGATGAGGTAAAGAATGACGTCCTTGTTACCAAGCTGTTCCGCAAAATCGTTGAGTGCCTGTATCATCAATCGCTGATCTTTGGTGCGACGGATGATATGAAATTTCATACAAAGTGAGAGGCGCAGAGATAGCGGCACTTTGTTGCAGAACACGTGCGACACCACACCGTAACGTTGATACATGCGGTGCGCGGTTTCGCTGACCTCAAATGACACGCCCAGCAACACGGGAATCAACTCGCCCGATAGCACGTCTTCCATAATGTAGTCCATTTTACCTCTCCTTTCGTCGATATTATTTATATTATAACATATTTGAGAACAAAAAGAAAGCACCGCGCGAAAATAGTTGCAGAATTTTTTGGAAAACTCTTGCATTCAAGGGCTTTTTTCGATATAATAGAGGGGAATTGATAAGGATTGTGTGACGTATGAAAAAAGAAAAGATTTATCGGGTGTTCTCACACCTGCCCGAGCTTACCACCGAGCGCTTGACCCTGCGCAAGATGCTGGTGGCAGATGCTTCGGATATGTATGAATATGCCGCGCGCCCCGAGGTGACCAAGTATCTTACGTGGCAGCCGCATCCGGACCGCGACTATACCCGCGAATATCTCCAGTATCTCGGTAACCGCTATGCGGCAGGGATGTTTTACGATTGGGCGATCGTGTACGAACCCGATTGCAAGATGGTCGGTACTTGTGGTTTTACCGCGTTTAACTGCACCTCCGACAGCGCCGAGGTCGGTTACGTTCTCAACCCCGAGTATTGGGGAAAGGGGATCGCGCCCGAAGCCTTGACACGTGTGCTGGAGTTCGGATTTGACGACTTGGGACTCCACCGTATCGAAGCCAGATTTATTGAGGAAAACGATCGTTCCCGCCGCGTGATGGAAAAGGTTGGCATGCGCTTTGAGGGTGTTTTGCGCGAGGGAATGTTGGTCAAGGGCAATTATGTGAACGTTGGTATTTGCTCCATTTTGGAATCGGAATGGCGTGAAAAGCACGGCAAAAAGAAGAAAAAGTGAATAGCCTGTTCATGGCAAGGCAACAATCGGGGTACGGGGTATCCCGATTTTTGTTTTGGAGGAATCGAAATGGCTGTTTACACAAAGGCAGGAGTGCCGGTCGAGCATCTTGCGGGTACGGAGACCGAGCGTAATCTTCACACCGCGCTCTCTGGAGAGTCACAGGCGTATCTGCGGTACAAATGGTTTGAGAAGAAGGCAAAGGACGACGGGTACGTGGAAATTTCAGAGCTTTTCCGCGATACTGCCGCCAATGAAATGGAGCATGCGGAGATCTGGTTCCGCTATCTTGGCGGATGGAGCGGAACGGAAAAAAATTTGGACGTCGCCGCATCGGGGGAGCAGTTCGAGTGGGCGACCATGTACGCGGACTTTGAAAAGACCGCACGTGCCGAAGGATTTGAGGAGATCGCACAGCTCTTTTCACGCGTGGCAAGCATTGAAAAAATGCACGAGGAGAACTACCGCCGTGAGCTGGAGCGTCTGAAAAACAACGAGGTGTTTACCTCGGGGAGCGAAAGCACCAAGTGGATCTGCATCAACTGCGGCTATGTGGTCGAGGGGAAGGAGCCGCCGCGCGTATGTCCTACCTGCTCGCATCCGCAGGGGTATTTTAAAATCAAGCAGTAATCTCATCAAGAAAGGGGGGCAAATTTGCCCCCTTTCTTGATCCTATTTCTTTCGATTTGCAATCACTTCCACAATTCCCATGGCAACCCCGAACAATCCCCCCGCAAGGAGCCCGATCAGCCACCACGGAGTCGTCATAAACAAATCGGGAAATTCACCAAGCGTTCCCGTAAAGAGGCAGGTTAAAAATTCGATCAGAATAAAGCCCAGCGTCATAAAGAAGCCGAAAAACGTTCCCATAAATAACACGCAAAAGAGGAAGAGCAGAATGGAAGAACCAAGCGTTGCGCTTGCGTCCTGCTTCTTTTCCGTTCGGCTCATGTGCCGCATTTCTGCCTTTTTGACGGCAATGTCCACGGCAAGATCAAGATCCTCAGATTCAAGCCCGTTGTCCGCATCCCCAAAAAAGAGGTTGCAATCGGTCGTGGCGAAAAATCGTTTTCCGTTCGCGCTGAAGAGACAGTCGGTAACGTCGGGAGATTGCTCACCATGCTTGAGGAGTGCCGTTCCCACTAAAAAGCGGAACGTGCAGGTGTTTTGCGATGCCGACTCGCGGCAATGCACGTGAAAGACAGCGCGATGCGTTGGCCCTACGAAATAGGACATCCCATAGGAGGATCGCACGTGAAGCCCGCGGATCTCACCCTCCTTCACAAAATCGGGGTATTTCCCCGAGTAACCGTATGTGTGCATACGCTTTTCGATTCGATGGCGCCAAGCGGAGAGGGGAACATCGGAGAGATAAAACGCGTCGGTTGTCGTGTATTCTTCTTGCGAAGCACAAATTTGAGTGTAAAGCTCACGCCAAAGCGGTTCGCCTTTCTTTTGGTTTAAGACGCTTCGGAGCTTTTGTGAGAGCGAAAGAAAGGAATGAGAGGTCGCCTCTTTTCCCTGCATGCTTTTCAACACGTCACACGCCTTGTCAAGCTGGTAATCTTTTAAGAGCGTTAACAAAAGAGGATATTCCAACACGCGCGCGTCATCCGATACGCCCGAATCATGCGTAAGACTTGCCAATTCCCGCAAAAGAGGGAGGAGTGCCTTCTCTTTTTCATTGCACGGCAATTTTAAGTACTCCTTGGAGCAAATTTCGGCACTTTGCGCGATGAGACGATCCCATGGCGAATCGGAAAGATCCTCCCAATCCGCGCGAAAGACCGTGCGCTCATACGTTGCATCGGTAAAGGAGAGGTCAAACAGCTCTCTTTCTCCGTCGGGGTCCCGTATCAACGTGCCGCAAATGTGATACCGTTCATCCTGTTTGAAAAAGCTCAGATCGCAAAGCTCGCACCCGGCAATTTCACTGTGGGGAACGCCTTGTGCGTCATAGAGGATCAGCGCAGAATCATAGACGTATTCACAATTGAGGGGCAGTCGCAAGGCTCCGTTTTTCAAAAGTGCATCATAGGGCCATTCCGTCATCCATAAAAGCTCCGCCACCTCATGCTGCGCATCGGCATCCCAATCAGGGGTTAATTTTGCCACCAACGCCTCATTCGCACTCTTTTGATCCTCTATGCGTGCTTGATGCGCGTCGTAAAAGGCGTGCAAGCGCGAAAAGATCTCTCGGTCGCTTACGTCGCAAGAAAGATACGAGCGAGCTTCCTCGGATAAGCCATCAAGCTCCTCGGAAAAGATCTCGAACAGCTTTTTTCGCGCTTTTTTCTGCTTTGCCGCACGCGCATCGCAAATATTCAAGCCGTACATGATCTCGGCGTAAGAGTATAGATTTGCAAGCGTTTCCAAATCCTTTGGGGCAAGCGTTACCGTAAGCATTCCAAGGCTCCTTTTCCACATATTTGTTTCATTATAACACGCCACCGTGGTTTTGTCAATTGAACGGACGGTTTTTGACAGAATAAATGTCAGTCAAGCGCACCAAGAATTTTTGAAAATGGAATAGGCTTGTTCTAAAATCCAATCACCCCCCATATATTGTAACAACGCGATATATGGGAGGTTTTGTGATGCCTGAGCATTCAATTTACAAGGATATAGCAGAGCGTACGGGGGGCGACATTTACGTTGGAGTTGTGGGACCCGTGCGAAGCGGAAAGTCTACCTTTATCAAACGCTTTATGGAGGCGGTCGTGCTTCCAAACATCGGGGAGGGGTATTCCCGAGAGAGAGCCCGTGACGAGCTTCCGCAATCGGCGGCGGGCAAGACCGTAATGACCACCGAACCCAAATTCATCCCCGAGGACGCTGTTCCCGTGGTACTGGATAACAACGCACAGATGCGTGTGCGCATGATCGATTGTGTGGGGTATTTGATCCCCGAGGCAATGGGAGCGATTGAAAACGGACAGCCGCGAATGGTCAGAACCCCTTGGCGCGAGGAACCGATGCCCTTTGTCGAGGCGGCGGAGATGGGAACGCATAAGGTTATCACCGAACATTCCACCATTGGCATGTTGGTCACCACCGACGGATCGATCGGAGACATCCCGCGAGATGCCTATATCGAGGCGGAGGAACGGATCGTCAAAGAACTCAAAGGGCTCGGCAAACCCTTTGCGGTCATTCTCAATTCCGCTCGTCCCGAAAGCGAAAACAGCCGTACGCTTGCATACGAATTGGAAGAAAAATACGGTGTTCCTGTGGCGCTTGTAAGCTGTTTGGAGCTTGACGCCGAGGATATCCGCCATATTTTGGGGCTTGTACTGGAGGAATTTCCCGTTACCGAGATCAAGCTTCGTATGCCCGAATGGATGAACGCGTTGGACGAGAGCCACCGTATCCGCACGTCTATCCGTACGTCTCTTTGCAAGTGTGCCGACGGCGTTCACAAGGCAGGGGATGTCAAGGGGGCATTCGACGGCATGCGTGAGAATGAATATATCGAGAATGCAGCATTGGATCTGTTGGATCTTGGCACAGGGCGTGCTTTGATTACGCTTTCTATGCGGGAAGGGCTTTATTACGAGGTCATCAGCGAATTGACGGGCTTTTCGATCGAAGGTGAGCGTGAATTGATCGCGTTGATGCGTGATCTTGCCGAGATGAAAGCCAAATACGACAAGGTTGCAGAGGCTTTGGAGCAGGTCAACGAAAAGGGGTACGGAATCGTCATGCCCGACGTCGAGGATCTGCATTTGGAAGAGCCGCAGATCGTCAAGCAATCCGGCGGATACGGAGTCAAGCTGCGCGCGGGTGCGCAATCCGTGCATATGATCCGTGCCAATATCGAAGCGGAGATCAACCCGATGGTGGGGACCGAGCAGCAGTCCGAGGATCTGGTGCGATACATGCTCAAGGAATTCGAGGAGGATCCCAAAAGCATTTGGGAGTCCAACATGTTCGGCAAATCCCTTTATGAGCTTGTCAATGAGGGGCTTCATACCAAGCTCGACCATATGCCGGAGGAATCCCGCAAGAAGCTTTCCGAGACCTTGGAGCGTATTATCAACGAGGGCAGCAGCGGACTCATCTGCATTTTGCTGTAACAAAGCAGGTGCTGTCTCAAATGGTAATTTGAGACAGCACCTCGCACGAAAAAGGCGATGGTAGGCTTTTTTGTGCCGGGGAATTTGCGGCGCTACAGCCGCAAAGCAAAAATCACGGGGGTGTCGACCAAATGCGAGACGCATTTGAGACACCCCCTTTTATACTATGAAATGTGATGTTCGTGCAAATGAATCGGCGCCAGATGCTTTTGCTCGCGGTTCAGGCAATAAAGTACGATGCCCGCAATGATCAAACAAACACAGTAGAGCGAATCCAATACCGATCTCCATTCGTGAAAAAACGGCTTTTCCGCAAACAGGGTGGAGAAGGTGTTTAGCACGTTCATGGACAAGTGTGCCAATGCCGACACCCAGATGTTTTGTACCTTGGCGTAAAGCGTCAGTGAGAAGAATCCAAAAGAGGTTGTCAGCGCCGTTTGCCAAAGCACTTCCTCTAACATCGAGGGGTCAAGCAGGATGTAAAGCAGGTGCGAAAGTCCAAATCCAAGGACCAGTACCGCCAACGCTCCGATGCTGTAGGAGTCGTTGCGCTCAAACAGCATCTGCCCGACGTAATGAAAGAATAGCTCTTCCCATACGATGGTGGTCAGCATACCGATGATTCCAAGCAGTAAAATATCAAGCGCGGGCGTGATGTTTGGGTGTCCCGTGTTGACCAAGGCACTAAAGATCAGCGGAAGAAGCAAAAAGAGCAGATAAGGCGTGAAAAATTTGCCCCCAAAGAGGATGCGCGCGTTTTTGAGGCGCACCATGATCAGAAGCATGAACAGAATAGGCGGGAGCTTGCATAAGATTGCAAACAAGGAGTGCGTGCCGAGCCAATGATCCAGCGCGTGCCCCAAAAGGTTGAGAAACGTACAGATCATCGTTCCCGAAAGATAGAGCAGCGTGGCTTTTTTAAACGAAACAGTCATGCGTACGGTATCCTTTCGACTTTTTTTTAGTATACCATATTTTTCCCGATTTGTCAACGCAGAGCGCAAAGTGGCAAAAGGCGCTTTTTCTTAAAAATGTATCTTTTTTGTGATTTTTTCGTTCTCCCGTTGACGGGAAGCTTTTTTTGCGCTATAATAAACAAAGAAAAAAACGGAGAGGAGGGCGGTTGATGATACACCCGTTTTTGCATCTTGGCACGATCCTACGGCATCGCCATAAGGTGATCTCGCATTGCTTTCGCGTAGGGATCGGCTGGCAAGGATTGCGCCACGACCTTTCCAAATTTTCCCCCACCGAGTTTTTGCCGGGAATCAAGTATTATCAAGGAACCAGAAGCCCAAACGAGCGCGAACGGGAGCTGTACGGATACTCGGCGGCATGGATGCATCACAAGGGGCGTAACCGCCACCATTTTGAGTATTGGAACGATCTCAACCCTGCGACAAAGATGTATGAGCCTGTCAAAATGCCGATGCGCTACGTCAAGGAGATGTTTTGCGATCGCGTTGCCGCCAGCAAGATTTACCAAAAAGAAAACTACACCGATCAACACCCTCTGCAATACTTTACAAGAGGGAACGCGCGCAAAAAGATGCACGCCGATACAGCGGATCTTTTAGAGGATTGGCTGACCCGACTTGCCCGTGACGGTGAAAAAGCCGCCTTCGCGCACATCAAACAAATTCCGAACGATTCGGACTACGGAGGAACCAAACAAAATCCATGACGTATATCATGCAATTGCACCAAGAACCCTTTGAAAAGGTCAAAAACGGCACCAAAACCATCGAATTGCGCCTGAATGACGAAAAAAGACGACGCATCCGCGTAGGGGATTGCATCACCTTTCTCAATCGCGCCGACTCGGGAGAGAGCTTGACCGCGCGTGTGACCGCATTGTATCCCTTTGACTCCTTCGAGGAGCTTTACCGCACGTTGCCTCTGGATCGGTGCGGCTACGAGAAATCGGAAGTTGCCACTGCCGCTGCTTCTGATATGGACGTTTACTACACTCGTGAGGAGCAGGAGCGTTACGGCGCCGTCGGAATCGAGATCGAGGTCATCTCATAACTGTTTTTACATAAAAAATCATCGCCAACGCATACTGCGTTGGCGATGATTTTTTGTTTCAGGTGATCCGTTCAATGCGTTCGTTGCAACGGGGGCAGGTGACGATAATACTGCCTTTTCCCTTGGGGACACGCAACACGGCACGGCATTTGGAGCATTTGAAATAAACATGTGTATCCTTGTCGCGTTTTTTGTTTTTGTGAAGAAGCCAAGCATTTTTGGGCTTGTTTTTGATCCGCAGATAGCGGTCCAACTCACGCCGACGCTTGGAGATGTTTTTGGAAAATGTGCGGAAGATCGAAAAAATGACCAGCACGTATGCCAATAGCGAAAAAAGAAAGAAGAAAGGAACGGGAATATAGGAAATCAAGATCAAAGCCAACGAGGAGAAGAGAAGAACATAGGTCAATTCGTCATTTCCGTATCGACCGTACATCCATCCTGCGATCTTATATCCGATTTTTTGAAACCATTGCTTCATAATAGCAGTACTCCTTTTGATCCGCATCCGAAAAGACGCTTCTATCATTGATTTATACGGTTACCGTTATTGTAACACAAGATTATAAACCGAACGCAAACTTTTTTCGTTTTTTTGAAAAAGATTACTCTTTTTTTGGCGTATAGCCAAACTTTTTTTTATAAAGGCGGATGAAAAAGGACAGATTGGAAAAGCCCGATGCTTCGGCGGCTTCTGAAACATTATATTCACCGCTTTGTAGCTTGATGCGCGCGTTGGAAAGGCGCAGATCGTTGCGATATTCGATGGGAGATTTTCCAATAAATTCCCGAAAGAGTCTGCGGAAATTTACTTCACTCATGTCGCACAATGCGGCATAGTAGGCGATTGACTTGTTCTGATCATACGCCGTGCCAAGTTCCAGAAGTGCCGGCTGGAGCTTTTGATATTTCGCGGGGATGCGGGTATAGCTTTCATCGATTTGCCACAGCAGATGATAAAGGCAGGAAAGATGGTAAAAGGGGTGTCCCGAAACCATTCCGCGAAAAGAGCGGAAGAATGCGTGGATCAACTCGTTTGCGTTTGGGAGCAAAATTTTTTGCGGCGCGGAAAGGTAAGAGGGAAGCTCTCCTGCGGAAATATCGAATTGTATTACTCGGATCTCGGTAAGGTCATCTAAATACGTGGTGGAATAGGCACAGCTCTTGGGGATAAAGACAAGATCGCCCGCCTGCAAAGTCAGACTTTCGTAGGCGTTTTCAAAAAAATCATGGCGCAGTTTTCCGCTTACGATGTAGATAAATCCGTGATTCAGTCTACCGTTTAGGACCGAATGGCGGTAGTTTTTTTCGCGTGAGACGCTGGTAATGACCATTTTGCTGACCGTAAAATTGGGTTCCTGCAAATTGTATTCGTGTTTCATCCGATCACCTCTACCTATATCATATCACGCAAGCTCCGCTTTGTCAAGAAATGTTGATCGAATTGTGTTAGAAAAGATCGCATTTGTGATTGAAGGGAATGGAAAATTATGTTATACTGGTACTATCATATAGGAAAGTGAGGATTCGGCATGCAGCAAAATGCGTTTTTGAAAAGCGCACGGGCGGTAGAGCTTTACGAAAGCTATGCGCGTCATCTTCCCATTATCGATTATCACAACCACATCTCGGTTTCGGATATCGCTTCCGATCGACGATTTGAGGATATCACACAGCTTTGGATCGCGTGCGATCCGTACAAGCATCGCCTGATGCGAATCTGCGGTGTTGAGGAAGCTTTGATCACAGGGAATGCCGACCCATATGAAAAATTCCAAGCGTTTTGTACGGTCTTTCCGCGCCTTGCGGGTAATCCCGTCTATGATTGGTCGCGCATGGAGCTTTCCCGTGTTTTTGGAATTGAGGATCGTTTATGTCGCGAAAATGCGCGTCGTATTTATGATGCGGCAAACGAAATGCTGGCGTCGGATGAGTTTTCCAATAATGCCATTTTGTCTCGCTTTGGGATTGAGTATCAGTCACCCGTTGCAACGCTTTTGGATGATCTTTCACTGTTTAACGGAACGTCGGTGGCACCGTCGCTTCGTGCGGACGAGCTGCTTGCGCCGACCAACGAATTTTTAAAACGGCTTTCCGAGAAAACAGGACACGAAATCACCGACACCGACAGCTATCTTTTGGCGGTTGCAGTTCTTTTGGATCAATTTGACGCTTGCGGATGCCGTTTCGCCGATCACGCTTTGGATGACGGCTTTTTCCAAAACGATACGGACGGAAAGCAACGCGATATTCTCATTCGTCTCGGTGTCGAATATGCCAAGCGCGGTTGGACAATGTTGTTGCATCTTGGAGCCAAGCGCAAAACCAGTGCGCGGCTGCGCATCTTGGCAGGTCCTGCGGGCGGATATGCCGCGGCAGGCGAAGGCTTTCCCGTCAGCGCCGTTTGTGATCTTTTGGGAGAGATGGAATCGAGCGGCGGATTGCCGGACACCGTCCTGTTTCCCTTGAACATGAGCGATATCCCCGCATTTTCGGTGATGCAAGGCTCTTTTTCCGAGGATGGAACTCCTTCAAAGGTACAATTGGGGCCTGCATGGTGGTGGTGTGATCACACGTTGGGGATCCGCCATACGCTATCTTCCATCGCTTCTTTCGGAGTGCTTTCGCAGTTCATCGGCATGACCACCGATTCGCGCAGTATTTTGTCCTTCGTGCGGCACGATTATTTCCGCCGTCTCCTTTGCTCCTTCATCGATGAGCAAAATGAGATGGGAGATTGGGAGCTGTCGCAAAAAGATGCGGGAGAGATTTTGCATGCAATCTGCTATCAAAACGCCAAAAACAAGATCGAACGAGTAAAATAAAAGGAGAACAGCTATGGATCAGTATTTTTCGGGTAAGGTTGCGGTTGTTACAGGTGCCGCAGGGATGATTTGCTCTGAGGTTGCAAGAGATCTTGCAAGTCTTGGAGTCACCGTCGTTTTGGTTGGCAGAACCGCGGAGAAATTGGAAAAGGTTGCCGAAGAGATCCGTACGTCGGGTGGAGCGTGCATGACATATGCCTGCGATGTGAGTGACCGCGAGGCGGTGGACGCACTTGCCGATACTGTGATTGCCACTTACGGCAAATGTGATTTTCTCATCAACGGAGCCGGCGGTAACAACGCCAAGGCACAGCCAAAGATCACCAAATTTGATCCACGTGAATTGGATGCGGACCGTCCCGAGGATCTTGTAGGACTTTACAACGTTGATATGGATGCGTTTGAGAATGTGATCCGTCTGAATACCATGGGAACGGTTTATCCGCTTCTTGCGTTTGCCAAGCATATGGCAAAGGCGGGGCGGGGGAGCATCATCAATTTTGCTTCGATGAATACCTATTGTCCGCTAACGCGTAATTTTGCCTATGCGATGAGTAAGGCGGCTGTTGCCAACTTCACCCAAGCGTTTGCGGCATATTTTGCTCACACGGGTGTGCGCATCAACGCAGTCGCTCCCGGTTTTATCGCAAATGAGCGCAGTCGCCTGATCCTCGGTACTCCCGAGGAGGGACTGACCAAGAGAGGGCAGGATGTGATCGATCACACCCCCATGGAGCGTTTTGGAAAGGCACAAGATATGTGTGGATGCATCCGCTGGCTGATCGATGACCGTGCCGCAGGCTTTGTTACGGGCGTAACCGTTCCCGTAGACGGTGGATTTTTGACCTTGAGTGGGGTGTGACCATGATCTTGACAGATTATTTCAGAAGTACACGCGATGCCACGTGGGATTTTGCCCTGCAATCGGGAGTGAAACACGGTGTTATCCGTCTGCCGGAGGATGATGCGTTTGACGTAAACGATGCTTCGCATTGGAAAACGGTGTATAAGCGATTTACCGATTTTGGCATTACGCCGGTTGCGATCGAGCCGATGCCCAACGCTCAGCACGACCACATCAAGGCGGGCGACGGAAAACGCGATGCTTCCATCGAACAGGTGATCGGCATGTTTCCGATCATGCAAGAGCTTGGCATACAGACGATCTGCTTTAACTGGATGGCGCATATCGGATGGTTGCGCACGTCCAAGGATTATCCTGAACGCGGCGGCGCACGTGTCACCGCATTCAATATGGCGGATTTTCAGCCGACGGAAGCCAAAATCACTGCCGATGAGCTTTGGAAAAACTATGAATATTTCATCAAAGCCGTCATTCCGGCAGCCGAACGCTACGGCATCAAGTTAGGGCTTCACCCGGATGACCCCCCGGTTCCGCGCTTGGGAGACGTCGAACGCATTATGATCTCACGCGAGAACATCCGCCGTGCCGTCAATGGAATCGTTAAGAGCGAGAGCCTTGGAATTACGATGTGTCAGGCGAATTACTACATCATGGGCGAGGATCTTGAAAGTGTCATCAAGGAATTTGCCGACAAGATCTTCATGGTGCATTTCCGTAACACGACCAAAATGGAAAACGGCTTCCGTGAGACCTTCCACGACAACGGTGACATTGACATGGCAAATTTGATGAAGATCTATATCCAAAACGGTGTCAACGTACCGATCCGTGTGGATCACGTTCCCACGATGGCAGGGGAGCAATCGCAAGTGGCGGGCTATGATGCCATGGGGCGTCTCTTTGCGATTGGGTATTTGAAGGGGATTTTAGATGCTTGTCGATAAAGGAGAGAAGAGAATGAATGTTTTTATTCTGACCGATCTTGAGGGGATCGACGGTGTTAACGACATCGAATTTATGGATCGAGAAGGCGAAAAATACGCACTTGCTCGCACGTTCCTCTCTGAAAGCATCAATCTTGCAACCGAGGCTTGCTTTGAAGCGGGAGCCGATCGGGTGTATTATCTGGACGGTCACGGCGGCGGTGGGAACGTTATCGACGAAACCGTAGATCACCGCGCGCAAAAATGCAGTCTTGCCGAGTGGGAGGAGCTGTTGCGATCGGGAAAAATTGATTGTTTGATCGAGCTCGGCGCTCATGCGCGTGCGGGAACGATGGGTGGATTTTTGGATCACACGATCAATTCACGGGAATGGTTTTCGCATAAGATCAACGGCAGAGAAATGAGTGAGCTTTCAATGCATGCGGTGCTTTGCGGAGCATACGGTGTTCCCGTGGTCGCTTGTATCGGAGACGAGACTGCTTGTGAACAAGCCAAAGAATACATTCCCAACATTGTTACGGGAGCGATTAAAAAAGCAACCTGCCGCAATGTTGCAACGGGGTACGAGAACGCAGACGAGATTTTAAAGAATACCGTAAAAACGGCACTTGCGCGTTACCGCGAGATCCCGATTTATCAAATTGAAATGCCCGCAACCGTGGAATTGACCTTTTACCGCACGGACATGTGCGAAGCAACCTTAGCGCGCTGTGGCGATGAAGTGAAACGGGTGGATGCTCGGACACTCCAAAAGACCGTAAAACGCGTGACTCAATACAAGGATTTGAAATTTTAAAGGCGGAATATGGCAGAATGATCACTCTGCCACATGATCGAATCAAAAAAGGAGAAGTAGCATGAAACTCAACGATAGAGAAGCGATTATCGAATTGACTCCCTTATGGAAAGGGGAGCGTTTTCCCGATGGCAGACCCAAGGTTCCGCAAAAGTATTTGGATCAGATGCAAAAAATGACCCTTGAGGAGCTTTGGAAGCCGATTTTCCTCAAGGGCTATGAAAGTCAGTTTGAAGGCGATCTTAAGACCTTGCATGACGATGGCAGAAAGCTCATCGGACGTGCCGTAACCGCGACCTACGTTCCCACGCGTCCCGATTTATTGGACGTTATGTTTGACGTCGGTCGTGCCGAGGGACGTCAAGGCAACTTCAATCAATGGGTCATTGACTCCTTAGTCGAGGGGGATGTTGTCGTCGTGGACATGTATGATAAGATCTATAAGGGTACATATCTTGGCGGTAATCTGACCACCGCGATCAAGACCCGTACCAAAACGGGCGGCGGCGTCATCTGGGGCGGTATCCGTGATGTGGAACAGATGAAGCAGGTACCCGACGTGCAGGTTTATTACCGTGGCATCGATCCCACTCCCATTCGTGAGTTCGTCATCAAGGATTTCAACGGCATCACCCGCATCGGCAAGGCAACGGTTTTGCCGGGTGATATCGTTTACGGAGCCGGTGGCGGTGTTCTGTTTATTCCCAGTCATCTTGTGCAAGAGGTGGTTGAGGGGGCGGCAAAAACGCACGTCAAGGACGATTTCGGTTTTGAAATGATCTCTGCGGGTAAATTCACCACCGCGCAGATCGACCGTGCAACCTGGACCGAAGAGATGCTGGATATGCTGATGGATTGGATCAAGACGGATCCCAGAGGAGAGAAATACCGAGACCTTGATTGGTCGCAAGAGTATGATCTTGCTCGCAACGGAGACCCGAACGATACGCAAACCATGCTTTAATAGAGGTGTAAACGAGGGGGAACTTCTTTTCGGAAGTTCCCCCTCACAACCTTTAGACAAAACTAATGATTTTCGTTAGTTTGATGAAAGTTTTGATCAAACTTTTTCAAAAGTTTGTGGGGTGGAGGGGCAACGCCCTCCTCGCCCGCCGCAGAGGGCGAAATCTATCTTTTCTTCGGCGCTTTTCTTTTTGCCAAGCTTTTTCTTTTGCGCCTTTTTGGTCAAAAGAAAAAGCGTCATCAACAAGCTTGTACGATTGATAAATTGCGCACTTAGGATCTAAAGTCTCAAGGGGGGACTTCTTTTTAGAAGTTCCCCCTAAAACTGATACTACAAAATTCGTATTCAGTTTCTCAATTCCAGACCCATTTTAAACTTCAGGTCATTGAGAATCTTTTTAGTTACCTTGTCCGCTTCTTCCACGGTAAGCGTACGGTCGGAAGCACGGAGGGTCACACGAAGCGAGACCGACTTCTTACCCTCGCCAAGCTGAGGACCGCGATAGATGTCAAAGAGTGCGACGTTTTCAACCAGCTTTCCGCCTGCCTTTGCCATCACGCCCTCAATCGCACCGACTTCCATGTCCTCGTCACAAACAAAGGAGAAGTCACGGGTGGTTGCGGGATACTTGGGCAGAGGCTTGTAGGACTTTTTGGTGTTCGCGCACGCATAAATCGTGTCAAATTCCAGCTCTGCCACGTAAACGGGAAGATTCATGCCATAGTTTTCGGTCATCAGAGGATGCGCTTGGCCCAAAATTCCAAGGAGCGTTCCGTCAGCGGCAAGCACCTTTGCGCATCTTCCGGGATGGTAGGAATCATTGTCGTTGCAAGCCGTGTAGGTAGCATCCTTGATTCCTGCCAGTGCGAGAATATTCTCGCAAACACCCTTGAGCGCGTAGAAATCGGTGTTTCCGTACATACCCAACGTCAAAATACGCTTTTCATCGGGCAACTCATTTGCCGCTTCGTGGGGCAGGTACACCGTTGCGATCTCAAACAAGCGGATGTTTTCGTTGTTGAAGTTGTTGTTGCGCGCCAGCGTTTCCATCATCGAGGGGAGTGCTGTGGTACGCATCACGCTCGTGTCCTCGCCCAAGGGATTGGAAATTACGACCGAGCGGCGGAGCGTGCTGTTTTCGGGCATGCGGATCTTGTCGTAATACTTGGGACTGATAAAGGAGAAGGTGTGGATCTGAGAAAGTCCCATGCCGACCAAAGCGTTTTCGGTATTGACCTCAAACATTTGCTTGTCGCTTCTGCCGCCCAAGGTGGTCTCGGCGTTCATGTAGGACTCCTCGATCTTGTCGTAGCCGTAAATACGGCAGACTTCCTCTGCGATATCGTTCATGCAACCGAGATCGGCGCGGAAGGAGGGAACGTAGATTTTTCCGTCCTCGATCTTGCAGCCAAGTCCCGTCAAGGTTTTAACCATATGCGCCTCGGGAATCTTCATGCCGAGGAATTCGTTGTATCGCGCGGGGGTAAAGGGAAGAACCGTCTGTTCTGCCTTGGAGGGGTATACGTCGATGATACCGTCTACAACGTCACCCGCGCCCAACAGCTCAACCAGTTCGCAGGCTCTTTCAAGTCCTGCCATGCAGTTTTCGGGATCCAGACCCTTTTCGAAACGTGCGGAGGACTCGGTGCGCATGCCGTTCTTCTTTGCGGTTACACGAACCGACGCGCCGTTAAAGCAAGCAGACTCAAATACAACGGTAGCGGTGGATTCGGTGATTTCGGAGTTTGCGCCACCCATCACACCTGCCAGAGCGCACGCCTTTTTGCTGTCCGCAATCACGAGCATGCTGTCATCCAGCACGTGATCGGTGTCGTCCAACGATTTAAACGCTTCACCGTTACCGGCGCGGCGCACGTCGATCTCGGCGCCGTCCAAGGACTTGTAATCAAACGCATGCATCGGCTGACCGTATTCAAGCATGACGTAGTTGGTAATATCTACGATGTTATTGATGGGACGAACCCCCGACGCGCGCAGACGCATCCGCATCCAAAGCGGGGAGGGCGCGATCTTGACGTTTTTAACCACTCTTGCAGCATAACGGTAGCACAAATCGGGCGCCGAAATACCAACGCGCAGATAATTGTCGATCTTGTCACCGTCGCCGCATCCCTTTACAGCGGGCGCTTTGAGGGTCAAAGGCTTATCAAAGGAGACCGCGGTCTCACGAGCAAGACCGATGACAGAGAGACAATCGGGGCGGTTAGAGGTGATCTCAAACTCCACCGAGGTGTCGCGCAGCATCAGAACGTCGCGGATATCCTCACCAAGACGATCCTCGCAATCGGCGTCAAGGATCAGAATACCGTTTTCTTCCTTGCCGGGGCATTCGTGCGTGGTCAATTCCAATTCGCCCATCGAGCAGAGCATACCGTTGGACTCTACGCCGCGCAATTTTCCTGCCTTGATCACCACGTCACCGGGCAGCTTTGCCACGGGGAGTGCTGCGGGAACCAGAGCGCCGACAAAAACATTCTGCGCACCCGTGACGATCTGGATATCATGACCGTGCTTCTCGCCTGCGTCCAGACGGCAGACCCAAAGATGGTCGGAATCGGGATGCTTTTCCATTGCGGTGACCTTTGCCACCACTACGTTTTCAATGTTTTCGCCAAGAACCTCAAAGCCCTCAACCTTGGAGCCCGTAATGGTCAGGCGATCGCAATATGCCTTATTATCAATCTCCGAGACGTCAACGTAATCGGAGAGCCAATTTCTGGAAAGATTCATTGATATAACCTCCTATCAGAACTGCTCGAGGAAGCGTTCGTCGTTTTCATAGAACAGACGAATGTCATCGATGCCGTAGCGTGCCATGGTAATACGCTCAATACCGAGTCCGAACGCGAAGCCGGAGTATTCCTCGGGATCGATTCCGCAATTGGAAAGCACGAAGGGGTGTACCATGCCCGCACCAAGGATCTCGATCCATCCTTCGCCCTTGCAAAGACGGCATCCCTTGCCGCCGCATACGAAGCAGGAAACGTCAACCTCAGCCGAGGGCTCGGTGAACGGGAAGTGATGGGGACGGAAACGGATCTTGGTTTCCTCCCCAAACATTTTTTTCGCAAACACCGCAAGCGTACCCTTGAGGTCTCCCATCGTGATGCCCTTGTCAATCACAAGTCCCTCAAGCTGATGAAACAGGGGGGAGTGTGTCGCATCCAAGGCATCCGAGCGGTACACGCGACCGGGGGAGATGATGCGGATCGGAGGCTTTACCTGCTCCATGACGCGAACCTGCACGGGTGATGTCTGGGAACGCAGAAGGATGTTGTCGGTGATATAGAAGGTATCCTGTGTGTCACGCGCGGGATGATTTTCGGGAATGTTGAGCGCTTGGAAGTTATAGTAATCAAGCTCCACCTCGGGACCTTCCGCAATCGAAAATCCCATACCGATAAAGATGTTTTCCAGCTCGCGCTGTGCTTGCGTCAGAGGGTGAATATGACCCATGGGGAGAGGAGACGCGGGCATGGTGACATCCAGCTTTTCGGACTTCAGACGTGCATCCAGCGCCTTCGCCTGAAGCTCGCGGGAACGCTCCGCAATCGCGTTTTCGATCGCTTCGCGAACCTCGTTTGCCATCTGACCCACCACAGGGCGTTCCTCGGGAGAGAGCGCTCCCATGCCGCGCAACACGGCGGTAAGCTCACCCTTTTTTCCGAGATATTTGACCTTGATTTGCTCCAAGGATGCGTCGGGAGCCATGATCTGCTCCAGCGCTTCGGCTTGGATCTTTGAAAGCTTTTCTTTCATTATTTGATCTTCCTTTCTGATAGATGGAATATAATTTTGACAACGAAACGGGGGAAAGCAACAAAAAACGCGCCGTCCCACACAATCAGGACGAGGCGCAAACAAGCACTCCGCGGTACCACCCGAAATTTCGGCTCAAAGCCAACACTCTGATAGGCTTGTAACGGTGCCTGTGCCGTATCGGGCTAAAGACAAACGTGTTGACCCGATCTGCTCCGAAGGGAAATGCACAATCCGACGGCACGCGCCGCTCTCAGCATTGCGGCACTCTCTGTATGTGTCGTAAATTCGGATAGGCGAGCTTCATCCTCGCATTTACCTAAACAGTATAGCATATTTTTTTGACTTTTGCAATAGATTTTGCGAAAAAAAGTGAAAAAAGGGCAAAAAAATACCGCGCCAAGCCATACGGTTTGGCGCGGTCAAACTATGATTGAATTTTACTGTCCCTTCTTATCCCAAGCCACTTCGGGGAAGGTATCGAAGATGGAGATCTTCGACTCCACCGTAGCCCCATCGGCATCCGTCTCGGTTACCGTGTAGGTATAGTCGGTGTAATTTTTGAGATTGGTCTTTTGGAAATTGTAGGGAGAGTAGTAGGTTGCGGAAATATCGGTGAGCTGATCGCTTACCATTACCGCAGTTTTGTTGAAGATTACGGGGATCACAGGCATATCGTTCATGAGGATCTTTTCTGCCTCATGGAGCAATCTTGCTCTTTGATCCACCCACTGCCACTCTTCTGTGGTGGGGGTAATGCCGTACTTATCGTAAACAGCCTTTACCGTGTCGTATACCTTTGCAAAGGCATCGTCGGTGTAAAGGGAACCTGCAAACTTTTGATTTGCGTTGTTGCGATCAAGCGATGCAAAGTAGGGCAGATAGTAAATCGCTTCCATAATATTATTATAAGCGGTACTGTTGTAGCCCGTACGGTTGGCAGTCGGGGAATAGGAGAGCTTGCCGTCCTCGGAAACCTGACGGTTGAGCGCCATGCCGGAGAATTCGAGTGCAAAGTTGCCGAGCATAGAGTATGCGTCAGCGGAGTAAGCGGTGTAATCAAAGAGCACAACGTCGAACTTCTTGCGCTCGATGGTTTCAAGGAACAGATCGTCGCAAATATCCTTCGGTGTTTCTTCTTGCGATTTCAGCCAGTCGTTATTTTGGATTGCGTATACGGGTTCAGCCTTGACCTTGAATCCAAGCTCGCACCAAGCTGCCGCAACCAGCTTTGCAACTTCGGTATTTACATCGTCATATGCCGCATATTTGATTGTAAACGAGTAGTTGGCGGGAACGATTGCCTTTCCGTCGATCTTTGCCTTTGCCAAGGTTGCTTTTGCTTCGGAGAGGTTTTTCGCCGTGGAGAGCAGGGCACCGCCCTCATCGCGGAATTTCACAACGTTCTTACCGGGAGTGGTATTTACCACGGAGGGAGGAACCAAAGCGGTTGCACCTTCTGCGTAAACAACCTTTTGCGCGATTGCATCACGGTCGATGACAAGAGAGAGTGCCTGGCGGACTTCTTTAATGTTAAGAGGTGCTACGTCTTGATTCAGATAGCAAACTGTAGTAGAGAGCGCATCCGAAAGCTTAACGTTGTTCTTTACGTAATCATCGTTGCGCAGAGCAAACGGAATATCACTCATATAGAAGATCTTTCCGTCCTTATAAGCCTGCAGAAGATCTGCATCGCTCATCGAACAATCAACGAGAATACGATAGGGAGTAACGGTAGAAGTAATACTGTCACGCTCGTCGTTACGGTAGTAGTGACGGTTGCGCTCCAGATAGAAATACTCAACGTTCATTACGGACGAAGTGGATGTTACTTGATCGCCGTCCTTGTTGATTGCATTATCATCCTTTACCTTTGCGTCCTTGGTCTCGATGTACTTAATCTTACCGAGCTTAAAGGGACCGCTGGTGATCATTGTGGAGGACTTCTTTGCCCAGTCCGCGTTCTTTTCGACAACGCTCTCGGAAAGGGGAGCGGTCACAACACTGGTCAGGTTCAACAGGAACTGATTGTAATCGGGCTTTCCTTCAAAGGTGATCTTAAGACCGTAGTCACCCTGAGATACAACACCAAGGTCGTAAGGGGATTCTTCACCGCTCTTAACAGCACGCGCGTTTTTAATATCAAACAAGAGAGAGGCTGCCTCATGGCTGTTTCCCTCGCTGAGCAAGCGTCTCCATGCGTAAACAACGTCCTCTGCAAGCAATGCCAGACCGTTGCTCCACTTGGTTTGGTTCAGCTCGATCTCCATCTCATATACATTGTTTTCTGCATCTTCAATGATCTTGTATTCTTTTGCGAGGGCGTTGACGATCTTACCGTTCTCGTCCAGCTTGAAAAGCGTTTCAAACATCATGCTCACCACGTTGGCGGTGCCGCTGTTATAATACGCCTTCGCAGGATCGAAATCGTAGATCTCGTCCGTCATGTACATGGTGATGTAAGCACCGAAATCTTCTTCACCTGTGTTAGCGCAGGCTGAGAGAGCGGGAACCAACATCACTACACACAGTAAAAGTGCAAAGATCCGTTTTGACATTGGAAAAATCCTCCTCTGTAAATGAATAAATCGCAATCGGCTCATATGGCACGATATATACTCTTATATTATAAACTATTTCTCATCAAATTTCAATAGATTCCCAATTTTTTTAATGTATATTTTGTTAATTTTTTTATCAAAGTAACTACAAAGTATCGTACGCGCGAGAAAAACGAGGAAGGAAGGTGATGACGTGTCGACAAACGGATATGCACGGAGTGATTTGGCTTGCGAGGGGTTTGGATCAGCAATCGAAGATTGCCCGGGGGCTGAGCGGCAGGAGAGACGTGTAGGCGACGTTAAAATTTGCCGTTTGAAGATTGCCACCGAGACTGCGTCCCGCACGCTTGGAAAGCCTTGCGGAACCTACCTGACTTTGGAATGTGGCAGAATGGATCGTCTGTATGGGGAGCGCCGAGAGTTTGTTGCCCGACTTTTGGCAGGAGAACTGCGTGGAATGGCAGAGCGGCTGACAGGAAAACGCGCGGATGCGGAGCTCGGAGTCTTTGTGGCAGGGCTTGGTAACGCGGAGCTCACGGCAGATGCCATCGGTCCTATGACCGTTCGCAAGCTGACCGCCACACGGCATCTGCGGGAGCATGAAGGGGATCTTTTCCATTCCGCGGGATGCGTGTCGCTTTCGGCGTTGGCACCGGGCGTGTTGGGACAAACGGGAATCGAGACCGCCGAATTGCTTTCGGGCGCGGTTCGTGTGGTCTCCCCCGATCTTGTGATCGTGGTAGATGCGCTGGCGGCAAGAAGCTGTGATCGTCTGGCGTCCACGATCCAACTTTCGGATGTGGGGATCCAACCCGGCGCGGGTGTTGGGAATCACCGTGTGGCAATTACGCATCAGAGCATTGGAGTGCCTGTCATTGCGCTGGGGGTTCCCACAGTGGTGGATTCCGCAACGCTGGTATATGACGCGCTTCGGGAAGCGGGGATCCAAACGGTAGAACCGAGTCTTTCACGTGTTTTGAAAAGCGGGAAGAGCTTTTTTGTATCACCCAAAGAGAGCGATGTGATCAGCGCCAAGATCTCGGATCTTCTTTCGCATGCCGTTACCCTGGCATTTGCGGGCGAGCTGATCGCAGAGTTGGAGGAATAAAAAATATGAGCGGCGCATAGAATGAATCAAAAAAGAAAAGGACGGTGGACGCTATGTCACAAAAGCTGATCCCGCAAACAAGTGCGGACAAGTCGGAACGGATTCTTCTGTCAGGGCATTTTTACAGGCGATCTCGCTTTTTTGCGGTCTTTCTGATCTGTGTTGCGCTCCTTGTTGCGGGCTTTGCGATCACGGGAGTTTGGATGAATCGAGGAATGGATGAGGATTTTAAAGATCTCGGATCTTTTACGGGAGACGGCGAAGAGGATTCCACAAGCGCACTGCCGCCCGACGAAACAGAACCGCCGAAAAAAGAAGAGTCCCCGGTCGCCCCCGATGAGGAGCTTCCGTCGGGAGCGATCCCCGTGATCGATGCGGATCTGTCGTGTCCCACGTTGGGCGAGGGATATTTTCACAACGCAACCGCATACCGCCCCGATCTTCCAACGCTTCTCCGCATGGATATCACATCTCCTTTGGGGGAGCAGCCATTGGTCTTGATTCTGCACACGCATACAAGCGAGAGCTATTTGAGGGAAGGGCAGAGCTATCTGACAGGAGATCTTGGCGAGGTGACTTACTCCGAGGATTCCGAACGCAATATGCTGGCGGTTGGGCAGGTGCTTTGTGAGACGCTCAATCAAAAAGGCATCACCGCGATTCATTGCACGGTGATGCACGATCATCCAACGCTATCAGGCTCCTACGAGCGCGCATTGGAAAGTATTCGGTTTTATCTGACGCATTATCCTTCGATCCGCTACGTGATTGACTTGCACCGAGATTCGGTGTTGAGCGCCGACGGAGAATACATACGCGCACTTGCAAAAGACGATGGCGAAGCCGTGGCACAGGTGATGCCTGTGGTAGGGAGCGATGGCGGGGGAGAAAAAAATGAGCGCTGGGAAGGGAACTTGGCACTCGCGCTTCAATTGCGCAAAGCGCTCAATGCAAGCGTTCCATCAATGTGTCGCCCGATCGATTTGCGCAACGAGACCTATAACCAAGAAATCGCTCCGTATTCCTTATTATTGGAAATCGGTACGGGAGGGAATTCCATCGAAGAAGCCAAGCGTGCGGCGCGGTTGGTGGGAGAGACATTGGCGAGCTTGATTGCGGGTTAATGACGGCGCAGGCAAAGCACCTCAAGCCCGATGAGTGCGAGCGCGATCAGGAGTCCTGCAAAAAGGCTCAAAGCACCGCTTTCCATAGCACCGATCACACCGATCATTCCAACCAGTGCGAGTGCCGTTCCGCCAACGCGCAGAAAGCGACGAACGGGAACGGATACCAAAAAATTGAGAATTGCGGCAAGGAAGGCAAGCACCTGATCTGCCGCTTTTCTCCATGCGCTGACACGCACAGTGCCTTCGAAGAAATAAGCCTCAAAAATATCATTATTGGAATTGGAAGATCTGTTTTGTTGATAATAAGCGTTCATGATTTGCCTCCGTAAATCCATATTTGGAATTGCTGTGTCGACATTATAACAGATTTTTTGCGCTTTGTCAATAGGTTTTTTCCAAAAAAAGAAAAATATTTTCAAAAACCTCTTTACAAACTTTGAAAAGTGTGTTATAATAATGCCGTAATCGGAAAAAGGAGGGGCTTATGGAGTCTTATCTGGATCGAATCAAACAATTGAAAAATGAAAGAAAAATGACCAACGATCAGCTCTCGGAGCGTTCGGGGATTCCGCTTGGAACACTCAGTAAGATCTTGGCAGGCATGAGCGATTCGCCAAAGCTTTCCAATATTATAGCGCTGTGCAGCGCTCTGAATTGCTCGGTGGAATACATCGTCAGCGGCACGCCCGAAAACACCAACAATTATACCCTGAGCGGTGAGGAAATTTCCTTGATCGAGGATTATCGCGGCTTGGATTCCTTCGGACGCGAGCTGGTGGATTTGGTGGTCGCCAAGGAACGCGCGCGTATTTCGGCAATGGCAGGTGAGGCTACCCAAGAGGCGCCCGCACCTCGCAAGACCAAGTCGGGAGAGGCAAAAATTCTGTCTCCCATTCGCCCCCTTGGGCGTTATGCGGGAGAACAGACGCGCACGGGCAGACGTTCGATTTTGCTGTATGAGCTGCCTGTTTCCGCAGGTGTTGGCGTGTATCTTGACGAGACGACTGCCGAGAATATCACAATTCCCGATAATGAAAAAACCGCCGAGGCAGATTACGCGCTTCGCATCAGCGGTAACAGTATGGAACCCAAATATCATGATGGAGACGTGCTTTTGGTGCGTCATAGTGACGGAGTGGATGTGGGAGAACTTGGTATCTTCCTTTTGGATGGCTGTGGCTTCTTCAAGGTCTTTGGAGGCGATAAGCTTCTCTCGCTGAATCCCGAATATGCACCCATTCCGTTGAAAGATTTTGCCGACGTGCAGTGCAAGGGATTGGTTGTCGGTAAGCTGAAGAGGAAGTAATATGGCAGAAAAAGAAGGATCCATTCATCAAAATCACAGAAGCCGTATCAGACGCGAGGTCTTGGACTATGGTATGGACCATATGCCTGACTATAAGGTGCTTGAAATCTTCTTGTATGGATGTCTCGCTCGCGGAGACACCAATGAGCTGGCACATCGGATCGTGGAGCATTTCGGCTCGATCGATGCATTGATGAATGCAAATGGAGACGAATTGATGCGTATTCCGGGAGTTGGGGAGCAGACTGCCGTTCAGATCATGTCGGGGATGGAGCTGTTCCGCCGCTGTATGCGTGCCCGCATCGAGCGTGCCAACGATACCAAAAATGTTTATACATCCTTGCAAAAAATCGCGGAACGTATGTGGAGCTATTTTCAAGGCTTGGACAAGGAACGGCTTTATATGTTGCTGTTTGATAACCGAATGGCGCTCATCAGTCAACAGGTCATCTCCAATGGCTCGATCAATAGCACCGATGTTTGTAACTATGCAATCGTGCGACAGATCATGGAAAAGAACGCCGCAAGCGTTGTGTTGGCGCATAACCATCCGCACGGCAACGCAACTCCGTCGCCCGAGGATATTCAGGTAACCGATGATCTGTTTCATCTGCTCAAGGGCATCGGTATTCCGTTGCGCGAGCATATCATCATCGCGGACGATCGATTTTCCTCCATTTTGCGTGCGAACAACCGTATTCCGCACGTCATGTCACAGCAAAAGGTAAGCGAGAGCGATTTTGATTGGGACCGTTTTTATGACGTGGACGAAGAAACCTATCGCTTTTCCGATTCGCTCGGACCTTTAAAGGATCTGAAATGATAAAAAAGCTGTCTCACTTGCAATTGCAATGCGATTGCAGGAGACAGCTTTTTGATTTTACCCGACAGTTGCGGGCTTGCGTGCGGGAGATTCCGCACTGTTTGATTTTTTCAGTACGTCCTCCGTACCAAAGCGAGAAGTGTTTCCAAGTGCGGATTCAATGCGTAAGAGACGGTTGTATTTTGCCACGCGTTCACTGCGGCAAGGGGCGCCTGTTTTGATCAGAGGCGCGTTGACGGCGACCGCAAGATCTGCAAGTGTCGTGTCCTCCGTTTCTCCGCTTCTGTGCGAGGGAATAAAACCGTATCCCGCACTCTTTGCAAGAGAAATGACGTTCAAGGTCTCGCTCAATGTGCCGATCTGATTGGGCTTGATGAGGATCGAGTTGGCAATTTTGCGTGAGATTCCGCTTTGCAAACGCTTTTCGTTGGTCACAAACAGATCGTCACCGACCAAGAGTACACGGTCACTCAATCGCGCGGTCATATCCTGCCAACCGTCAAAATCCTCTTGATCCAAGCCGTCCTCAATGGAGAAGATCGGATATTTGGAAGAAAGCTCGCACCAATAATCAATCAGCTTTTGCTTGTTGTATTGCTGCTGACGCTTGGGAGTGCGGTAAGTGCCGTCCTCTTGACGCCATTCGCTTGCGGCGCAATCCAGCGCGATCTTGACCTGATCGGTATTGTATCCACTGCGCTCGATTGCACGGCAGATCAGCTCCAATGCTTCCTCGTCATGGTTGAGATTGGGAGCAAAGCCGCCCTCGTCGCCCACGGTTGAAGCGTAGCCCTCCGTGCGCAGGATCCGTCCCAGGGTGTGATAGATATCGGATCCGATCCGCAATGCTTCCGAGAAGGAGGGGGCGCCGACGGGAGCGATCATAAACTCCTGAATCTCCACGTTGTTAGAGGCGTGTGCGCCGCCGTTGAGAATGTTCATCATCGGCACGGGCAGTCTGTTTGCAGAAGCACCGCCAAGATAGCGGTAGAGGGGCAGATGATACCAGTTTGCCGCGGCACGCGCGTTGGCAAGGGATACGGCGAGAATGGCGTTGGCACCGAGGCGTTGCTTGTTGTCTGTGCCGTCCAGGTCGCACAGTACGCGGTCGATCTCGTTCTGGTCCGAGGCGTACATGCCCGAGAGGGCAGGGGAGATGATTTTTGCAACGTTCGCGGCGGCGTTTTGTACGCCCTTACCGCCATATCTGCGGCGGTCACCGTCGCGAAGCTCGCATGCTTCATAAATTCCCGTTGATGCACCTGAGGGGACGCTGGCAACGCCAACCGTTCCGTCGGATAGGAATACGGTGGCTTCCACGGTCGGATTTCCTCTGGAATCGAGAATTTCTCTGGCACAGCAACGAATGATTTGCGGTTTGTTCATAGAATTTCATCCTTTCGGTAAAAAAATGGAAACAAGGATATTCTTGACTTCAATCATCGGATTTATGCGCGGACAACAAAAAAGACCGTGTGAGCCTCCAACACGATCTCAACATTCCAAATAAAACTGCACACCGATGCCCCTGCGAGGTGATGTCATAAGCTTGACATTTCACAAAGAACGAGTGCGGTGTGCAAAAAGGGGAACCCGATAGGCTATTGCCCATCGGCATCATATATTATACCGCATTCGCCTTGATTTGTAAATATTCAATTGTGACGAAAATTGGCAAAAAAATTTGTGAAAAAACATATGAGTTAGAATTTTACAAAGGTTTTCAACCGCTTTTTTGTGAACTATTTCCATGGACATTTTTGTCGTATATTTTTTTGCACCGTGAAGAGAGGCGAAGTCTCGGAAAAAAAGAAGAAAATCTGCCGATTTTGGCTTTACAAATTTCCGCAAAAGTGGTATACTATCCTTTAGTTTGAAGTACACCGTAAAGGAGCTTTTTTATGAAGCTGACACACCGTTCCACGATCCTCGCCTGCTACAACGGATACATCACACAGGCGATCTGCATCAATTTAGCCCCGTTGTTTTATCTGACCTTTCAGAGCGAGTTTGGGCTTTCCGTTACGGCGATCAGTACCTTGATTGCGTTCAATTTTGCGACGCAGCTTCTGGTCGACGTTATTGCAACAAGATATTCCAGACGATTGAACCTGCGCGTCGTTTCGGTGGCGGCACATCTGTTCAGCGCTGCGGGACTTGTGGGAATGTCCTTTTTACCGTATCTCTTTCCCCCTTACGTGGGACTTTTGATTTCCGTTGGACTTTTGGGCGTTGGCGGAGGACTGACCGAGGTCATCATCAGCCCTTTGATCGAGGCATGTCCTACGAGCGGAAAATCCGGAAACATGAGCCTTTTGCACTCCTTTTACTGTTGGGGACAGGCGGGCGTTGTGCTGTTTTCGGGTATCTATTTTGCCTTTTTGGATATCGCCGTTTATTGGCGCTTTCTTCCTATTATATGGGCAATTGTCCCGCTTTTAGGCGCTTTTGCGTTTTGTTTTGTTCCCATTTATCGGCTTCCCGGAGACGCAAGCGGAAAATCCTCGGCACGTTCTCTCTTCAAAACGCCCGCATTTTGGGGCTTTTTGCTGATGATGTTCTGCGCGGGTGCTACCGAGCTTACCATGAGCCAATGGGCGTCGGCGTTTGCCGAGTCGGCGTTGGGGATCCCTAAGGAGCTGGGCGATCTGTTAGGCCCTTGCATGTTTGCCTTGATGATGGGACTTTCTCGTGCGCTGTACGGAAAATTCAGTCATGCGCTTGATCTTCGCTTTTTGATGAAGATCGGATGCGTGGCATGTGCCGTTGCGTATCTTTTGGCGGCATTCGTGCCAATTCCCGCGCTCTCTCTTTTGAGTTGCGCACTCTGCGGTCTCGGCGTCGGCATCTTCTGGCCGGGAATTCTGAGTCAATCCGCAAAAGCGATCCCAATGGGGGGCATTTCCATGTTCGCGTTGCTTGCCGTAGCGGGGGATATGGGGTGTCTCATCGGCCCCAGCGTTTCAGGCACGCTTGTTGACCTGCTTGGAGGAGACCTTCGTTGGGTGTTCTGCTTTACGCTTCCGTTCCCCGTGATCCTGTTGATCATGCTCTTGTTCCAAAGCCGTAAAAAAGGAGAAAACAAAGAATGACGACCTTGATCTTTATTCGCCACGGGCAGAGTCAAGCCAATCTTGACCGCGTGTTCGCGGGGCATACCAATACGCCTTTGACCGAGCTTGGGATCCGCCAAGCGGAAAATACCGCTCGTTTTTTGGAGCAATATCCCATCGAAAAGATCTACTCCAGTGATCTCTTGCGATCGATGCAAACGGCAGAGCCGACCGCTAAGCATTTTGGGCTTCCGATCATTCCCGATTGCGAGATGCGCGAGATTTTTGCGGGGGAATGGGAAGGGAAGCTGTATGAAACTCTGATGAAGGACTATCGCGAAGGGTATGATCTGTGGATTCATGATTGCGGACGCGCGCACCCCAAGGAAGGGGAGAGTGTCAAGGCACTTGGAGACCGTATTTACCGTGAAACCGATCGGATTTTGGCGGAAAATCGCGGCAAATGCGTAGCAGTCTTCTCCCATGCTACTCCCATTCGACTGCTCAACGCGCGTTGGCAGAACGTTCCCGTTGAGGAGCTGGCGCGTGTCAGCTTTGCACCGAATGCATCGGTTACGTTGGTTGAATACGACGATGAAGACAATTTCACGCTGAAGCTTTCGGGGTATGATGGGCATCAGGGTGAGCTTTCCACCTCGCTTGCAAAGGGAATCGTGTAAAAATCAAGTAGGCGGTCTCCATCGAGACCGCCTGCTTTTTATATCTTCGATTATTTCTTAAGATTTGCTTCCAGAGTTGCAAGCTCGTCGTAAAGCTCAGCGGGAACACGGTCGCCGATCTGCTTGTAGAACGCCTTGATGTTTTCAACGTCCTCGAGCCAGCTTTCGGTGTCGATGGTAAGCAGCTCACGAATGGTCTCAACGGTGACACCGTCAAGTCCTTCAATGTTGATATCCTCAGCCTTCGGAACAAAGCCGATAGGAGTTTCAACAGCATCAACCTTGCCGGCGCAACGGTCGAGGATCCACATCAGGACTCTCATGTTATCACCGAATCCGGGCCAGATGAAGTGACCTTCAGCATCGGTACGGAACCAGTTTACGTGGAAGATCTTGGGAGCGTTGGGGATTTTCTTGCCCATTGCCAGCCAGTGAGCGAAGTAATCACCCATGTCGTAACCAACGAAGGGACGCATTGCCATGGGGTCACGGCGAACAACGCCTACGGCACCTGCTGCAGCTGCGGTGGTTTCCGACGCCATGATGGAGCCGACGAAGGTACCGTTCTGCCAGTTACGGGATTCGGAAACCAGGGGAGCGGTCTTTGCGCGACGGCCACCGAAGATGATCGCGGAGAGCGGAACACCCTTGAGGCTGTTGAACTCAGAGGAGATGCAGGGGCAGTTGGTTGCCATTGCGGTGAAACGGGAGTTGGGGTGAGCACCGGAGGTGTTGACCTTGTCTGCCTTGTCGTACTTGGTGTAATCCCACTTTTCGCCCTTCCAGTTGAGTGCGTTCTTGGGAGGATTGTTGTCAAGACCTTCCCACCAAACGGTGTTGTCATCCAGATTGTGGCAAACGTTGGTGAAGATGCAGTTCTTCTTGGTGGTCATGAGAGCGTTGTAGTTGGAGTGCTCGTTGGTGCCGGGAGCTACGCCGAAGAAGCCGTTTTCGGGGTTGATGGCGTAGAGTCTGCCGTCCTCGCCTACGCGGATCCAAGCGATGTCATCGCCGACAGTCCATACCTTGTATCCTGCCTTCTTGTAGATTTCGGGCGGGATG
>JAZQXI010000126.1:0-7544 GCA_045632805.1 Eubacteriales bacterium
AGCGCGCGAATATTCGCCAAAGGCGAAATTCCGAAGTTCTTCTCAGATGCACGCAATCGCGTGCCTGTTCTTTTTGGATTCCCCCCCTTCATCGTCCCGTGCTCTGCCGCCTACGGCGGCAGAATCCGGTCCGCATTCGCCGCTCGGAGATCGGGGAGCTTGCTCACCAGGCGAAGAGCGCGCGAATATTCGCCAAAGGCGAAATTCCGAAGTTCTTCTCAGATGCACGCAATCGCGTGCCTGTTCTTTTTGTCCTCACTCACCCTCATCGGAACGGCACCGTGCGCCCACGCAAAACTCCGAAAATACAACACAAAAATATGATAATCTGCTTCCAAATGTGTTATAACAAGTCGTGAGTGCGCGAAGAATGAGCGTTTTGAATAACCTTTGCCGATGATCAAAGTGCATGCCTTGATCGAGATCGTATCATTCGCATCTTTCCATACAAAAAACTCCGTGTAAGTTGACACGGAGTTTTTTTGATTTATAATGAAAACAAACACGGCTGATGGCCGAAAACAAGGAGGCAAAACCATGATCTACGAAAAGAAAAAACTCGAAAAAATATCCTTCCCGCTCGGAGGTATCGGGACCGGAAGCGTCGGACTTGCCGGGAACGGTGCATTCAGGGATTGGGAAATATTTAATCGTCCGAATAAGCATTCATACAATGGGCATACGCATTTTGCACTCCGCGTAACGCAGGACGGCAGAAGCGTTTCAAAGGTTTTGCAAGGAGATTGCGCCATCGACCTTTCGTATGAATCGAGCGGTGCGCCTACGCAGACAATGGGCGGATTTCCGCATTTCCGTGACGTCCGATTTGAGGGGCGTTTTCCCATAGCGAAATTGCGCCTGTCGGAAACCGGCTTTCCCGTTGTCGCACGCTTGACGGCATTCAATCCTTTTATCCCGCATAACGAGGATGATTCTTCCCTGCCCGTGGCAATGTTTGTATGGGAATTGGAAAACGTGACCGACCGTGATGCGGAATGCGCACTCGGTTTTTCGTTGCGGAACCCTTGCGGAAGTTCTTTCAATACGGCGTTTTCGGAAAACGGTTGTCGAGGTGTCTTTTTGCGGGACGCTGAAATGTCTTCGGATGATGTGGAGTATCGCGATCTGTGTATGCTTTGCGACGGTACGGAGACGGTGGCAGAAGAATATTGGTATCGCGGACGGTGGCTGGATTCTCAGACGGTATATTGGCGTGATTTTACCGATATGGACCGTCTCCCCGAACGAAATTATCCAACGGCAGGTAAAAATGATCATGCATCCTTGGTGTCTTATTTTCACGTTCCTGCAAAGGGACGACGCTCTGTTCGCTTTGTAATGGCATGGAACGCACCGAACATGTACAATTATTATACCAAAGATCTTCAAGACGGCGAGCGTGCTCCTTGGAAAAATTATTACGCAACGAAATTTGAAAACTCCCGCGCAACGGCAATATACGCGATGGCAAAATTCGATTGCTTGTACGAAAAAACGAAGGCATTTTCCGATGCCTTACAGGAAAGCACGCTGTCTAAGAGCATGATCGATGCGATCTCGTCGAATCTGTCCGTGCTAAAAAGCCCGACAGTGTTTCGCCTGACCGACGGATCCCTTTGGGGCTGGGAAGGAGTTCATAATACGAAAGGCTCGTGTGAGGGTAGCTGTCAACACGTTTGGAACTACGCGTATGCGTTGCCGTTTTTGTTCCCGCGATTGGAAAGAAGCTTGCGTGACGTGACCATCAAATACACGCTGGCAAAAAGCGGAAAATCCTCGTTCCGCGTCATGCTTCCGCTCGGTCGCGCGCCGTGGAGCTTCCGCGCTTGCGTGGATGGACAGATGGGCGAGATCATCAAGTGCTACCGTGAGTGGAAAATTTCGGGTGACAGCAACTGGTTGCGTTCAAACGCGGACGCGATCTTTTCCATGCTGGAATATGCGTGGTCCCCCGAGAATCCCGACGCGTGGGACGCAGATATGGACGGTGTGATGGAAGGCAGACAGCATCACACGCTGGATATGGAGCTGTTCGGTCCAAGCTCGTGGATGCAGAGCTTTTATCTGCTGGCATTGGATTGCGGCGCGAAAATCGCCGACGCAATCGGAGATTGTGCGCGTGCCGAAAAATACCGCGCGCTCTATGCAAACGGCAAGGCGTGGACAAACGAGCATCTCTTCAACGGGTCCTACTTCTGCCAAAAGATCGACTTGAAGGATAAACGGCTTCCGGAACGCTTCGCGTCTACAGACGGCATCGCCGACTATTGGAATGAAGAAGCGGGAGAGATCAAATATCAGATCGCAAACGGTTGTATCATCGACCAAATGCTTGGAGAGTGGCACGGTGCGATCCTCGGTGCAGATCCCATCTTTGACGCAGAGAAAAAACGCACAGCCTTGCAAAGCCTGTATCGCAACAATTACGTAACATCCATGCGCGACGTGGCAAACATGTGGCGTCTGTTCGCGGTGGACGACGAGGCGGGAACCATCATCTGCTCCTACCCCGATCCAACCGAAAAGCCCATCATTCCTATCCCCTATTGTGAGGAGGTCATGACGGGATTTGAGTATGCTGCCGCGGGCTTGATGCTGGTAAACGGCTACGTTGACGAATGTGAAACGATGGTCAAGGCAATCCGCGACCGCTATGACGGTGAAAAACGCAATCCATGGGATGAGATCGAATGCGGTCACAACTACGCACGCACGATGGCATCCTATGCGCTGATGCCGCTGTGGAGCGGATTTACCTTTGATATGACCGAAAAATATATTGGCTTTGCTCCGATCACTCAGGGTGACGGGCAGTATGTGTGGAGCATAGGAAACACCTGGGGCAAGGTGCGCTTTGAGGGTAAAAAATGCGTACTGACGGTTTTGGGCGACTCCTTGACGCTTGCTTCGTTTGGCGTGTACCGCGCAGCTACGGTTGCGGCGGTCAGCGTGGACGGTGTAGCGGTCCCTTATGCGGTAAGTGACAAAAAAATTACGTTTGATGCAGAGTGTGTGATCACCAACGAGCTTGTAATTGAAACGGTATGAAGAGATTTTCAAGCATGACGACCACACAGATCGCACGGATCTGCGGTGTGTCTCAGGGAACGGTCGATCGCGCGCTGCACAACCGACCGGGAATCAATCCAAAAACGCGTGAGCGCATTCTTACCGTAGCGCGGGAGTATGCATACGTTCCGTCGGTGAGTGGAAGTCGGCCGTCGGGAAAATCCATGCTGATCGGTGTGGTATTATACGATCTTTATAACGGATTTTTCTCCAAGCTCGCCATGAGCCTTGTCAATTGCTTTCAGGCAGTCGGATACTCGGTGATCTTCCTGTTTTCCAACAAGGAATTGACAGCAGAGCGATCTGCGGTGGATTATTTCAACTACATCGGTGTGGATGGAATCGTTTTATTTTCCGTGGGGAGCGATAACGCGGAGTATCTTTCTTATCTTCATTCGATCATGCGCCCACTGGTAACGGTTGGAAACCGTATGGAAGGGCTTACTTACATTGGTGTGGATGATGAGCAGGCAATGTATGATCTGACAATGCAAATGCCGCAAAGAGATGGAGAAATGCTGTATTTTGCGCCGATTTTGAAAAAGACGCTGCACAGCCTCAATGCGCAGTATCGCCGCTTTGACGGTTTTCGCCGCGCGGCGGAAAAACGGGAACAGGCATGGCGGCTTGTCACAGACGAGGCGGATTTGCATGAAAATTGTGCGGGAATCGTTTGTTCGACCGATCATTACGTTTTTCGAGTACTGGAACACTTTACGTTTTCCTGCAAAACGCCGCTTGCGGGATTTGATCACGTTTCCGCGCCGTCGCATAGCTGTGATCGGATGTTGACGGTAGAATATTCAACCGATCGAATCGCCAAGGAATGTATGCACTATTTTTTGAAGCGAACATTTGATCCGTGTATTCCGCACGCGGTCGTGGGAACGAAAGAATAACACCGTGTACGGCACCTTTTGGTGATGTCCGCAAACGCAGATCGCCCAAAAAAGCTTGACTTTCCCCGTGCAGCATGGTAAAATAGAGGCACATAATATGCACGAGGAGACCATTACCATGAAAATCTATTTTGTTCGTCACGGGCATCCCGATTACAGCAAGGACTGTCTCACAGAATTGGGACACAAGCACGCAGCCGCTGCGGCAGAGCGCTTGAGGGACAGTGGAATCGAGCACGTGTTTGCCTCCACGATGGGACGCGCATGGCAAACCGCCGAGTACACAGCCAAGAAACTGGGCGTGGGAATGACCCCTTGCGAGTTCATGCGAGAGATCAGCTGGGGACCTATGGACGATGAGCCTCTTTTGGATGGCGGACACCCGTGGTTGCTGACAGCACGCTCCATTCAGGAAGGCAAAAGCATCTGCGATCCCAATTGGAGAAAGAGCGAGCCCTATCGCACCAACAAGTTTCTCCAAACCACCGCTCATGTGATCGAAGGACTTGATGCGTGGCTTGAGGAATTTGGCTACAAGCGCGAGGGGGATTACTATCGTGTTATCGGAGAGAACACACAGAGAACCGTTGCGATGTTCAGCCACGGAACCGCTTCGGCAACGGCATTTTCGCACCTGTTCAACATCCCGCTCCCGCAGGTCATCGGCTTGATCAGCATCAACTACACCTGCGTGATCGTGGTAGAACTTCCCGACCGTCCGGGCAAGCTGGTATACCCTACGCTGCTTTCCGCAGATGCGCATCATATCGTCGGCTTGGAAACCGAGAACGTGTACGGAAATTAACCCCCTGCCCTTTTGCGAAGTAACATGAAAGGCGACAGCGCTTTTTCCTCACTGCAGCCATGCATGTAAAAACTTTTTCCTTTGGGAGGTCTTTTATGAAGCGGATCGAAGCACTTCGTCGCCGGGCGCTTTGCCACACGCACAGCAACGACGAGTTTTATTATCATTTCTATAAACACTACAGTGCGCTTGAGGGCGCGGAATTCCCTCGCTACGCCAAGGCGTTTCGGGCGGCGTTTGAAGCACTGACACCGCACATCGCTCCCGAGGAGCTGATTGTCGGAACGGTCAAAAACACTCTTTCCGAACGTGAGCGCGAGGAATGGGAAAGCACCTATAAGCCCATGGCAAAGGAGCGCGCACAGCGTGCAGGCTCGGGGCAGGACTCCCACATGGCAATCGATTATCCGCTCCTGCTCTCATGCGGAATCAGCGGCATCATCGAGCGCATTGACCAATACCTTATTGACGCCAACGAATCCCAAGCAGAATTCTACCGCGCCGCAAAGGTGTGTCTTGAATCCGTTGTCATCTTCTCCCACCGTTACGCCGCTTTGGCACGAAAGATGGCAGAGAATGAGCGCGACACAGCGCGCCGCGAGGAGCTTTTGGAGATCGCGCAGATCTGCCAAAAGGTGCCGCAAGCCCCTGCGGAAAGCTTTTACGAGGCGGTGCAATCGGTGCATTTCGTTTCGCTCTGCCTCTCACTCAATCCGTTCCGACTCTGCGCCCAGCAGTTCCAATTGGGGCATCCCGACCGCTATCTCCTCCCCTACTACGAGCGCGACCTGCAAACAGGAGAATTGACCCGTGAGCGCGCACAGCTTCTTCTGGATTGCCTCGGCATCCAGATCAACGTCCGCGTTCCCAGCGGTCTTTCCAGCGGATACATGGTGGGCGGCATCGACCGCGACGGCACTCCCGTTTCGAACGAGCTGACAGAAATGCTCTTGCAGGTAATTGAGGACATCAAATTGGTCTATCCCGCAGTGGGGCTTTGCTACACCGAAAAGACTCCCGACGAGATTTTGACCAAGGCGTGCGAACTGCTTTCCAACGGCAGATCTCATCCCGCGATCTTCAACGATACGATCATTTCCAAGGGACTTCGCAGCTACGGCGTCCCCGAGGATGAAGCACACGACTACATCCACAGCACCTGCGTGGAGATCACTCCCACGGCATCCTCCAACGTCTGGGTCGCAAGCCCTTATTCCAACATGGCAAAACTGCTCCTTTACACGATGGATCGGGAATATGAGAGCTTTGAGGCTCTGTTTCACGAACTGCTCTCCCGCCTTGACGGCGTGATCGAGCGGAACTTCCGCATTCAAAACGATTTCCGTCGCCAAAGAAGCGAAAACAGCCTCAATCCCCTCCTTTCCTGCTTTGTGGACGATTGCCTCTCGCGCGGCAAGGACATCGAGCGGGGAGGCGCGCGCTACAATTGGATCATGCCCAGCTTCGTTGGCATTGCCAATCTTGTCGATTCGCTCTATACCGTCAAGGTGCTGGTTTACGATCGGAAAGAGTTGACCCTTGGAGAGCTATGCGAGATCGCGAACCGGGATTTCAAGGGGCATGAGACTCTGCTGGCGCGGATCAATGCCCTCCCCAAATACGGCAACAACGTGGACGAGATCGACGCGTATTTCGGTCGGATCACCTCTCACATCGTATCGGAATGCAAAAAATATACCGCGATCCACTCGGGCGGCAACCTCATCCCCAGCGCCTTTTGCTGGATCAAACATGAGTTGCTCGGGCGTGAAACAGGAGCAACTCCCGACGGCAGACGCGCGGGATTTCCCTTGGGCGACGGCTCGGGCCCCTGCCAAGGCAGAGAAAAGAATGGCCCCACCGCATCGATCCTCTCTTCCACCAAGTGGGAGCATCACGAATTGATCGGCGGCGTTGCCGTAAATATGAAGTTTTCGCGCAGTTCCATGGGCGCGGATTCGATCGGTGTGATGAAGGCACTGATCAAGTCCTATATGGAGCGCGGCGGCTTTGAATTGCAGATCAACGTCACCGATCGCGATCTCCTTTTGGACGCGCAAAAGCACCCCGAAAACCACCGCGATTTGGTGGTGCGCATCGGCGGCTACAGCGACTATTTCACCAAGCTCTCCCCGCAAATGCAGGCAGAGGTGATCCAGCGAACCGAGCATCGGATCTGACGAAAATTCGATCGAGAAAGACCTTGGCGAGGGGGCTGTTGCACGAAGGAAATATTGCACAAACTTCGGAAATAAGAAAGGCTCCCTTGTGCAAAGGGAGCTCCGCCGAAGGCGGTGAGGGATTGTTTTTGCATGCTTTTTCTGCTTTTACAACCCCTCCGTCTCGCTTTGCGATCCACCTCCCCTTACACAGGGGAGGCATTTTATGCAATATTACTGAAATGCTACAGCCCCCTCTCCAAAGCTCTCTCCCACGCAGTTATGATATACGATTCTACAGAAAGGCGGTGAGATTCGTGCTCCCTTTGGCAGTCATTCTATTTGTGTTATGCGGTATCTTTCTCGTCCTTGCAGGCGCGTTCTTTTTCCTCTGCCGCCTCTTTGACGCTCCCCAAAAGGATGCGATCGGGCGTGTCAGCGCCTTCCTCGTTTCCAAAAAGCACCAAAAGGATGTTCCTGTTATAATTGATTGTGCCCTTTTAGAAAAGGGCACCGACCCTGAGTATATAGGTTTAGATGATAGTGTTTTGCTCGAGCAAATACCCGATGCGCTCATTCTTCCCCGAAAGCCTTTAGGCGAAGAAAATGAGA
>JAZQXI010000127.1:0-4286 GCA_045632805.1 Eubacteriales bacterium
CGCGGCTTGCCGTGCTGAAGAAGCTGTTTGACAAAAATGAGGAAGATAAGTAATTGAGGAGGTGTAGACATGGCAGTACCGAAGAAAAAAGTATCCAAAGCCCGCAGAGACAAGAGACGCTCCAACAACAGCAAGCTCTCCTTGCCCGGCATGAACAAGTGCTCCAACCCTGCATGTGATGCATTCGTAAAGAATCACTGCGTATGCAAGGTGTGCGGCTTCTATAACGGAAAACAGGTTCTGGACGTCAAGAAGGACGCTTGATTTCCAACATCACCTTGAAAAAGGGACTTTCGAAACGAAAGTCCCTTTTTCATTTTTTGTGTATCATTTTCTTCGTTTCTCGACCGCTTGCGCTATCTTATGCATATCCTGTAATATCACGGCTCCCGGCGGAAGAAAATTCCTTTTGTAAAATTACGCCAATGCGTTTAAAGACTTCCTTTTGGTGGGAAGAATAGCAATACCGACCGAGAAAAACGGATCCGTTCTCCGTCGGGAACCGCCACAAAAAGAAAGGAAGCATGACCATGAGCGTCAGACGCGGAGATATTTATTACGCCGATCTGAGCCCCGTTGTTGGCTCCGAGCAGGGGGGACTTCGCCCCGTGCTTATCATTCAAAACGACATCGGCAATCGATACAGCCCCACCGTGATCGCCGCCGCGAACACCTCGCGCATGAGCAAAGCGCGTCTACCTACCCACATCGATATTTTTGCAAACCAAGTGGGACTTGCCAAGGATTCGGTGATCCTTTTGGAGCAGATCCGCACCCTTGACAAACGCCGACTCAAAGAAAAAATGGGACACCTTGACGACGAAATGATGAATCACGTCAACACAGCCATCGCCATCAGCTTTGGTCTCGGTACTCCCGAGCAGGACGCCGCCGACCGCGCGATGATCCGTCAGGTGACCTATCTTCATTCCCAAGCCGTTGCCTCTACCGGTCCTACGGATCAACCACAGTCAACGCAAGGGTAGAAGGATTGTATTTTTTAGGGGGAAACTCTTTCAAGAGTTTCCCCCACAAAACATTCCGATTCTTATTTCACAAACTCATCATAGATCGCAACCAGCGCCTTTTCGAGGTCATGCTCTTCGACGCCGATGATGATGTTCAATTCGCTCGACCCTTGGTCGATCATGCGGATGTTGATGCCTGCCGCAGAGATCGCGGAGAACACGCGAGCCGCAGTACCCTTTGCTTTGACCATGCCGCGACCGACGACCGCAAGGAGCGCCAAGCCGTCCTCAATGATCACGCTGTCGGGACGGACACGCTTATTGATCGAGGAGAGGATGCGCTCGCGTCTGACGTCATCCTTGATTGCGGAGGAATTGATGACCACGCTCATCGTATCCACGCCCGAGGGCAGATGCTCAAAGGCGATGTCGTTATCCTCAAGGACGTCAAGCACGCGTCTGCCAAAGCCGATTTCGGAGTTCATCATATCCTTTTCGATGTTGATGACCGAGAAGCCGCGTTTGCCGGCAATACCCGTGATGATATGTGCGGTGTCGTATTCCGAGGTGGCGGAAACGATCATCGTGCCGGGGGCTTCGGGGTCGTTGGTGTTGCGGATGTTGATCGGAATGCCCGCATAGCGGACGGGGAAGATCGCGTCCTCGTGCAGCACCGAAGCGCCCATATAGGAAAGCTCGCGCAATTCACGGTAGGTGACGGTCTTGATGGGCAGGGGATCCTTGACGATGCGGGGGTCAGCCATCAGACATCCCGAAACGTCGGTCCAGTTTTCGTAAAGATCCGCTTCTGCGGCACGCGCAACGATCGAACCCGTGATGTCCGAGCCGCCACGGCTGAAGGTCTTGATGGTGCCGTTGGGCATCACGCCATAGAAGCCTGGGATGACCGCATACCGGTGACGCTTCAGCTCTTCGGTAAGCACGCTATTGGTCTTTTCGTCGTCATAAGCGCCGTTTTCACGGAAGAATACGACAGATTCGGCGTCAATAAAATCAAAGCCGAGGAATTTTGCCAAGATCAGCGAGTTGAGGTACTCACCGCGGCTTGCGGCGAAGTCCTGACCGGAGCGATGCTCGATGGCGTTGCGGATATATGCAAGCTCGCCCGAGATATCAAAATTCAAGCCAAGGTCGGCAATGATGGTGTTATAGCGCTCGCAGATCTTTGCGTAGTATTCGGAGATGTCCTTGCCCTCGCGCACAAGCTCATAGCAGTGGTAGAGCATATCGGTGACCTTAATGTCCTCTTTAAAGCGCTTACCGGGTGCGGAAGCGACAACGAAGCGGCGGTCGGGGTCAGCTTTGACGATTGCGGCGACGCGGCGGAACTGGTTGGCATCCGCCAGAGAGGAGCCGCCGAATTTAACAACTTTCATTCCCATAGGATCTTCCTTTCGTGTCCGACGAGCGGTCGGACGTGGTCGTTTTTTTGATGTTTATACTATATTATACGAAAAGATGGGCATTTTGTCAAGTCAAAAATCGAGGAAAATGAGGAAAAGGGAAGAAAAAGCCCACCGTGTGGGCAGGCTTTGGATTACGGATAGCGCACAGGGGAATTGGTCTCTCCAAGGAGGTAGTCAATACTGGTGTTGTAAAAACGGGCAAGCTTGATCAGGACTACGGTGGGGATGTCGTTTTCCCCTGTTTCATATTTTGAATATCCCGTTTGCGACATGCCAAGCATTTTTGCCACGGCGGTTTGGTTCAAATCGCGGTCTTCTCTCAAATTACGGATTCTGGAATACATAAGCATCTCCTTCTCGTGTTTTTAAGAATATTATATGTTAACCTGTTTTGGGGTATTGACTTTTAATCTGAAATAGGTTATAATATTGTATGAATAAAAATCAATGCGGCATTTTTTAGTGGATGGCTAATCGATTTCTGCGCCGGAAACAGATTGTAATAAACAAAAGATTATTACAATACGCATTGACAAAAGCTTATAAAAGTGCTATAATGTAGTCGCTACACAATCAAATAATTTTGTTCTATGAGTAGGAAACTAACCTTGGTAAAAGGTGTTTCCTTTTTTCCTCATACCTACTCATAGGAACGAGATTGTGTAGCAACAATGAAGGGATTCACTTTTTCGGTGCATTCCCTCGGGGATGCACTTTTTTATTTGTAGAGGTTGTTGCTATGATTATTAGTTTTTGCGGACACTCTCATTTTATGAAAACAGAAGAATTGGAGACAAAGCTCCTTCACTTTTTAGAGAAAAAGGTTGGGGATCAACCTGCCGAGTTTTATCTGGGCGGTTATGGTTCTTTTGATGATTTTGCATACGATTGCAGCAAGAAATATCAAAGTCAACATCCAAATACAAGATTGGTCTTCATAACTCCTTATATCACGGTTGAGTATCAGCGGAATCATTTGGAGCATCAAAAGACACGGTATGATGCTATCGTTTATCCCGAAATAGAAAGTGTTCCGATAAAGTTTGCAATCATCTATCGAAATCGATGGATGATGGAAAAGGCAGATTATGTGATTGCCTATGTTGACCGTAGTTATGGTGGAGCATATCAAGCTTATCGATATGCCAAAAGGAGGAAAAAAGAGGTTTTTAATCTTTCGGAAAAAGAAATTGAAAATTGAGACTTACTGCTCCCGTTTTGTATGCAAAAAGATGCATAAAATGGAAGAAATGGTGAATAAAAACACATAAAAATTCAAGAAAAACTGCAAAAAATGCTTGACAAGCAGATGCGCTCTGTGCTATAATAGATGAAAGATGTTGACCGAAAGCAAGTAGATGCACGGTTGCGGGCGCAGAGAGCCGTCGGGTGGTGTGAGACGGTGCCGTTTCTTGCATTGAATACGTTTCGTGAGTTTCGTCCCGAACGCAAAGAAAATCCTTTGCCTGTAGGCGCCGACGGGTCTGCCCGTTACAGCAAAACCCCGGATGGGATTTGGAGTGGTCGGAGGTTTCCGACAATTGAGGTGGTACCGCGGTTTTTGCCGTCCTCTGCGAATTTACGCAGAGGGCGTTTTCTGTTTTCTGCGACCCATAAGAAGGAGAATACATATGACGATCATCGATTTACTCAATCAAAACGCGTCGCTCTATGGCGATGAGACCGCTCTGGTGGAGATCAATCCCTGCTTTGAGCCGGAAAGCCGCATTACGTGGAAGGATTATTCGCTGATGCAGCCCGAGCCGGGCAAGCCCTTCCGCCGTGCGATCACCTGGGGCGAATTCAACGCCAAGGCAAACCGCTTTGCCAATCTCTTGCTCAGCCGCGGCTGTCGCAGGGGCGACAAGGTGGCGATCCTTTTGATGAACTC
>JAZQXI010000128.1:0-5219 GCA_045632805.1 Eubacteriales bacterium
ACCCCTACGGGCGTTTCCAAGGGCGCTCTGACCCCTGATATGATCATTAAGATCGATGCTGAGGGCAACAAGATCGAGGGCGCGCTCAATCCCTCTTCCGAGATCAAAATGCACCTGCGCGTCTACCGTGAGCGTCCCGATTGCAACGCTGTCGTTCACGCACATCCCCCCGTGGCAACCGCCTTTACAGTTGCGGGCATTCCCATGGACCGTTACATCCTTCCCGAGGCAGTTCTGACCATCGGTGACATCCCCACCTGCGAGTACGGCACGCCTTCCACAATGGAGATCCCGGATTCCCTGATGCCCTACATCCAGGAGCATGACGCATTTATGCTGAAAAACCACGGTGCTTTGACCGTTGGCAACACCTTGACTCGCGCGATGTTCACGATGGAAGAGGTTGAATTCAACGCAAACATTATGAAGATGGCAATGGAGCTTGGCAAGATCGAGGAGATTCCCGAAGATCAGATGCTCAAGCTGATCGATCTGCGCCACAAGATGGGACTTCCCGGTAAGCACCCCGGCTACAAGACTGCCGAGGAGCGCGCGAAAAATCCTGCAAGTACGCTCAACAACCCCAAATTGAGATAATCAAGGAGCTTTACCATGACGCAAAAAGAACTTTATCAAATTGCCAAGGAGCGCTACGCCGCAATCGGTGTGGACACCGATGCCGCAATTGAAAAGCTTCTCAAACTCCCCATCTCCATGCATTGTTGGCAAGGTGATGACGTTAAAGGCTTTGAAAGCTCCGGAGAACTCACGGGCGGTATTCAGACCACGGGTAACTATCCCGGCGCCGCTCATACCCCGGCAGAGCTGATGAAGGATATCGACAAGGCGTTCTCTCTGATCCCCGGCAAGCACAAGCTCAACATTCACGCATGCTACGGCATTTACGAGGACGGTAAGGTCGCTCCCCGCGACGAGATTCGTCCCGAGCATTTTGCAAAATGGGTAACCTTCGCCAAAGAAAGAGGAATCGGTCTTGATTTCAATCCAACCTTTTTCTCCCATCCTTTGGCGGAAAACGGTACACTTACCAATCCCGATGAAAGCATCCGCGCATTTTGGATCCGTCACGGTATCGCGTGCCTGCGCATTTCGGAATATTTTGCGCGTGAGACCGGATTCCCTTGCGTGATGAACATTTGGATCCCCGATGGATTTAAGGACATTCCCGCGGACCGCCTCGGTCCCCGTATGCGCTTCATGGATTCCTTAGATCAAATCCTCGGTTGCGGTTATGATAAGAATTTGGTTTATGTCACTTTGGAGTCCAAGGTGTTTGGCATTGGATTGGAATCCTACACCGCAGGCTCTGCCGAGTTTACACTTTCCTACGCGATGACGCGCGGGATCGTACCGCTGATGGATAACGGACACTATCATCCCACCGAAGTTGTCTCGGATAAGATTTCAGCACTTCTCTGCTTCAATCCCATGATCGCGCTTCATGTCACACGCGGCGTTCGCTGGGACTCCGACCACGTAGTTCGCTACGATGACGAAACGCAGGAAATAATGAAGGAGATCGTCCGTAACGACGCCATCGACCGCGTGCTTCTTGCAACCGACTATTTTGATGCCTCGATCAACCGCATCGCGGCTTGGGTCATCGGTATGCGCTCGGTGCAAAAATCTCTGCTCAACGCCCTCCTGCTCCCCAACGAGAAGCTCAAGGAACTGCAGAACAATTTGGAATTTACCGAACTGATGATGCTTCAAGAAGAGCTGAAGCTCTATCCGATGGGCGATGTGTGGAACGAATTTTGCGCGCGCGCCGGCATGGCTGGAGATGAAAGCTGGTTCCAAGCAGTCAAAGCATACGAAAAGGATGTTTTGAGCCACAGATAAACATAAAAAGACCTGCCACGGCAGGTCTTTTTTTAGATTTAACATATAACAACACAAAAAGCAGAAGAAAGGCTTGCAAATACTATAATTTTGTGATATACTATTTAAGATTGACAAAAAAGGCAGGTATATCATGATCACAATTTCCAATCTCAGCTTCCACTTTGGCGGTCAGCTTCTGTTTAAGGATGTGGACCTTAAATTCACGCCCGGCAACTGCTACGGTATCATCGGCGCAAACGGAGCAGGAAAATCCACGTTTTTGAAGATCCTTTGCGGCGATTTAGAGCCCTCTACGGGTGAGGTTTCCATTCCCGATACCGTGCGCATGTCGGTGCTTCGTCAGGATCACTTTGCGTTCGATGAGTACACCGTTCTTGACACTGTGATGATGGGCAACAAAAAGCTCTATGACATCATGAAGGAAAAGGACGCGATCTACGAAAAAGAGGATTTCAGCGAAGAGGACGGCATTCGCGCTGCAGAGCTTGAAGCGGAGTTTGCCGAATTGAACGGCTGGGAGGCAGAATCCGAAATTTCCAAGCTTTTGCAGGGGCTTGGCATGAAGGACGAGCAGCTCTATGAGCAAATGTCCTCGCTCTTGGAAAGTGAAAAAGTCAAAGTCATGTTGGCGCAAGCACTTTTTGGCAACCCTGACATTATTATGCTGGACGAGCCTACCAACGGCTTGGATATTGACGCCATTATGTGGTTGGAGGAGTTTTTGTCGGACTACTTCGGCACGGTTCTCGTCGTCTCGCATGACCGTCACTTCCTTAACGACGTTTGTACGAATATCGTTGATATCGACTACAGCGGCATCAAAATGTACGTTGGTAACTATGAGTTTTGGTATGAATCCAGCCAGTTGATCCAGCGTATGATCAAGCAGCAAAACAAGAAAGCAGAGGAAAAAATCCGCGAATTGCAGGCGTTTATTTCCCGCTTCTCCGCCAACAAATCCAAGTCCAAGCAGGCAACCTCACGCCGCAAGCTTCTTGATAAACTGACGGTCGAGGAGCTTCCCGCTTCCAGCCGCCGCTATCCCTTTATCGGCTTTGATATGGATCGTTTGGCAGGTAAGGATATTTTGTTTGTCAATGGGCTTACCAAAACCCAGGACGGTGTTCCGCTCTTTCAAAACATTTCCTTTACCGTTGGAAAAGAGGATAAGATCGCTCTGCTCGGCAACGAAATGGCAATCACTGCCCTGTTCCGCGTTCTCATGGAAGAGGAAGAAGCGGACAGCGGTGACTTCAAATGGGGTGTCAGCATTACCAAATCTTATTTTCCGCATGACAACACTCCCTATTTTAAGGATTGCACACTTTCGATTATTGATTGGCTGGCGCAATACTCCAAGGAAACCACCGAAACCTATTTGCGCGGATTCCTTGGCAGAATGCTCTTTTCCAATGACAGCGTTTTCAAACCGGTCAACGTCCTTTCGGGTGGCGAAAAGGTTCGCTGTATGTTTGCTCGCATGATGCTCTTCGGCTCGAATTTCCTTCTCTTGGATCAACCCACCGACCATCTGGACTTGGAATCCATCAGTGCGGTCAACAACGGTCTTTCTGCCTTCAAGGGGAATCTGATCTTCTCCTCGCACGACTACGAATTGGTCAACACGGTTGCCAATCGCATTATCGAAATCACTCCCGATGGCGGCATCATCGACCGCAGCGGAACGTACGAAGAATATCTTGCCTGGAAAAAGGAGCAAGAGCAATTATAAAAAGAAAAGCATTGGAGTCTTCCTTATTTGAAAACTCCAATGCTTTTTGATTTCACTCATCCAACACCGAGACGCACAGTCACCTCGATCTCCGTTCCGCGACGGAAGACCTTGAAGGTGGCACTGTCCCCTACCCGATATCGGTATAACAAGGCTTGCAGAGAGGCGATATCCGAGACTTTTTGACCGTCCATCGCGAAAATCACGTCTCCGTTTTCCAATATACCGTCCGCACCGCTTCCCGCAACGACAGATTGCACGCAAACGCCGCTGTACGGAACGATATATTCTTCTCCGCTTTCAAAATTCAAAACAGTCCCCGCAGGAAGCTCTGCAACAGAAATGCCAATACTCGGGCGCGTCGCGGAAACAGCAGAATCGGACTGGTTATAAGTGCCGTCGATCATTTTTTCAAGTGCTTCCATCGCCTCGTTGATCGGAATGGCAAAGCCGATCCCCTCGTAATCGGTCAGCTTTCTTGTGACGATGCCGATAACCTCTCCGTTGGAATTACAAAGCGGCCCCCCGGAGTTTCCGGGATTCACGGGCGCATCCGTTTGCATCATTTTAATTTCTGCGGTATATCCCGATCCGCTGACCGAGACGCGCCGCGCAGTAGAAGAAATCATGCCGTGTGTCACCGTCCAGGATGCCTCTTCCCCCGCAGGGTTTCCAATCGCAACGACCGCGTCGCCCACACGAACCTTTGAGGAATCTCCAACCCGAACGGTTGGATAGGAATTGCCCTTTACCTTCAATACCGCCAAATCGTCCGTAGCAGAGCCTGCAACGTATTCGGCAGTCAAAATCTCACCTGTATACAGATGAACATTGATTTGTGCTTGATTCGCGACAACATGATCGTTGGTTGCGATATATCCGTCGGAGCGGATAAAAAAGCCGGTTCCAAAGCTGGTGGTATATCCGTTGGATGCCAAAATCAACACAGTCGCGGGATTGACCTCCTCTGCAACGGCGCCAATATCAAGCTCGCCCTGCGATAAGGTTTCGTTGGTGCCGCTTTGTGGTTGACTCCAGAGCGCAACACCTATCAGCAATGCAAGACATACCACAAACACCGCCGACATCATCAACGCATAAACCAAAATTCCTTTTTTGCGTTGCTTTTGCTCTGTTTCTCGGTCATATGCAATTTGTGCGGCGTAATTCCAATGATAGACGTATTTCGTCTCCGAGGAATCGTCGTTTTGCGGATCCTGCCGACGCATAGGATCCTGTTGGGAATGCTCAGACATATTGTTTATCCTTTCAGTTCAGCAGCTCAAACTTATATCCGACGCCCCAAACGGTCTTGAGAATCCATTTATCGGAAACGCCCTCCAGCTTTTCTCTCAAGCGTTTGACATGAACGTCTACGGTACGGGAGTCACCGAGATAGTCAAACCCCCAAACCTTATCCAAAAGCTGATCTCTGGTAAAGACACGGTTATAGTTGGATGCCAAAAAATACAAAAGCTCCAGCTCCTTGGGCGGAATATCCACCGACTTGCCTTTGAGCTTCAGCTCGTATTTCTGCTTGCTGATCTCGATGTTATCAAATTTAATGGTACCTTCCTCGCTTGCCGCGGAGTTACCGTTCTGATAACGTCGCAACACCGCC